>JAUSBC010000016.1 GCA_030652215.1 Sideroxyarcus sp. | reverse complement strand
GTGTTGCACGAAATGCTCAACGCACTGCCGCGCCCGCCATCTTACCCGAACCTGATGGTCGGCACCGAAAGCAGCGACGATGCGGCGGTGTACAAGCTCAACGAGTCGCAAGCTATCGTCGTCACCACCGACTTCTTCATGCCCATTGTGGACGATGCGCGCGACTTCGGCCGCATCGCCGCCACCAACGCGCTGTCCGATGTGTACGCCATGGGCGCGACCCCGATTCTTGCATTGGCAGTGGTGGGCATGCCCATCAGCAAGCTGCCGCTGGACACCATCCGCGAGATATTGGCGGGCGGCGAGTCGGTGTGTCTGGACGCGGGCATCCCGGTGGCGGGCGGCCATTCCATCGACGCGCCGGAACCGATCTACGGCCTGGTCGGCGTGGGCGTGGTGCATCCCGACAATCTCAAGCGCAACGACCGCGCGCAGGATGGCGACGTGCTGATCCTCGGCAAGCCGCTGGGCGTGGGCGTGCTGAGCGCGGCGCTGAAGAAGGGCGAGTTGAGCGCGGAAGGTTATCGCCAGATGGTGGACACCACCACGCAGCTCAATCGAGTTGGCGCAACGCTGGGCGGAATGCCCGGCGTGCATGCGATGACCGACGTCACCGGTTTCGCCTTGCTCGGCCATTTGCTGGAGATGTGCCGAGGTTCGAAGCTGGGAGCGGAAGTGGAATTCAAGGCGCTGCCCATATTGTCGGTGGCGTTGGGCCTGGCGGAGCAGGGATACAGCACGGGAGCGGCGGACCGCAACTGGAGCAGCTACGGTGCAGAAGTCGATCTGCCATCAGGTTTTCCCGAGTGGCAGCGCAAGCTGTTGTGCGACCCGCAGACCAGCGGCGGGCTGCTGGTGGCGTGCGCGGCAGGCGAGGCGGAGAAAATTCTGGCGACGTTCCGCGAACAGGGCTTTGCAGCGGCGCGTGTGATTGGAAAGATGAGAGACGGTAAAGCGCGCGTCCGGGTCGCTTGACCCCGGCGGTCTAAAGAATCGAAAGCGGTTCCGAGCCGTCCGGCTTCTTGATGTCGATATGCTTGTTCAGAATGTCGACGATGTCCAGATGGCCGGCCTTGAGGGCGAGGTCTATGGGGGTGCTGCCGTCCTGATATTGCGCGAATCGGTTGGCGCCGTTTTTGAGCAGCAGTTTGACGATCTCGATGTGCCCGTTGTTGGCGGCCTTGTGCAATGACGTCCAGCCGTCAGAGCTTGCCAGATTTACGTCGGCACCGCGGAAAATGAGATAGGCGCAGGCGAGTACATGTCCGCGCGTTGCGGCCTGCATCAAGGCCGTCCAGCCGAACTGGCTTTGGAAATTTGGCTCTGCACCTTTTTCCATCAGAAACTTCATCACGTCCACGTGACCGTTATAGGCGGCCCAGTGCAAGGGCGTGTAACCGTTCTTGTCCTGCGTGGAGACGCGGGAACCGCATTTGACCAGCAGTTTCGCCAGTTCTTCGTTGCCGTTGAATGCAGCGGCCATCAGCGGCGTCCAGTTGCGGTCGTCGCGCACTTCCAGGTCGACACCGCAGGACAGGAACACCTGCACTGCATCCTGGTTGTTGTCCTCGATGGACTTCATCAACCCCTGCGACGAAAACTCGTAGCCTATGCGTTCCAGCTCATGGCGTTTGTATTCGGGCACATCCTCCCAGGCTTGCACTTCTTTGCCCGCATTGCGCATCGCATGCAGGAAATTGCCGAGGCGGATGATTTCCATTGCGGCATCGGGCGGGAAGCCTTCGCGGTCGCCGCCGCGTTTGTCCATCATCAGATCCTGCAGATAGACGTCGATATGCGGCGTCTGCCACAACTCGAGCAGTTTGTTGAACACGCGGGGAAACCTCTCTTCCAGTATTTGCGGGTAGAGATCTTCTTTTCCGTCGAGCAGGCTAAGTAGTCGCGGGTTCATTTGTCTTGATACTGTTCGGCTATACGCCGGAACTCCTCTTGTATGGATAAAAATGCGTCGGCCACGTCGGGATCGAAATGCGCGCCTCTGCCTTGCAATATGTGTGCCACAGCTTCCGCGTGCGTGTAAGGGTGCTTGTAGACGCGGCGGCTGATGAGGGCGTCGTACACGTCGGCCAGCGCCATGAGTCGCGCCGAGATGGGAATATCGTCCCCTTTGAGGCCCAGCGGATAACCGCTGCCGTCCCATTTCTCGTGGTGCCCGGTGGCGATCTCGCGCGCGATGTGCAGGAAGCGGTTCGGGGTCGGCAAGCCGCTTTCCGCCATGGCGAGCGCGTTGCCGCCGAGCGTGGGATGCATTTTCATGATCTCGAACTCTTCCGGCGTCAGCTTGCCCTGCTTGAGCAGAATGGCGTCCGGGATGCCGACCTTGCCGATGTCGTGCAGGGGGGCGAGTTTGAACAGCGATTCGATGTTGTCTTCGGTGAGAAATTCCCTGAAGCGGGGATTGCCGCGCAGCTTCAGGGCGAGGGCGCGGATGTAGGTCTGCGTGCGCTTCAGGTGATTGCCTGTTTCGTTGTCGCGCGTCTCGGCGAGCGACGCCATTGCCATGATGGTCACATCGCGTATCTGTGAGACTTCTTCGGTCTTGTGCCGCAACTGCGAGGTGCGCTCCTCGACCTTGTGCTCCAGTACGTCGTTCATCGAGGCGAGTTGTTGCGCCAGGGAAAGCGATCGCAGAATGAATTTATTCAGATGCTGTCCCGAGGCCAGCATCACAATCAGGAACAGCAGCAGCATGGCGCCCAGCGCGAAATGCGTTTCATCCTGCTCCACCATCACGCGGAAAGTGAGCGGCAGCATCAGGCCGAGCAGATAGGCGTAAAAAGCGGGCGGGTGCATGGCATTCATGGTGGTGGCCGCCGCCGCGAGCGCGAGCATCACGCAGATCAGCAACACTTGCATCAACAGTTCCTGCGGGAAGAAGAACAGGGTGCCGAAGCCCCACATCATGCCCACGACCAGCGCGAAGGAGAAGAAATGGCGGCTCCAGCTTTCGCATTCCTCGATGTTGCGGGTATCTTCCCGATCCGTGACCCAGGTTACCCATTCGACCGAATGCAGCAGGTAGATGACTGTCAGCCACAGCAGCAGATACCGGTGCGGAGAAATGTCCCACATCATCGCGACGAACAGCGGCTCGAACACCATTTGCCCGACCAGCATCAGGGGATACAGCCGCAATCGCGCGCGTAACTGTTCGGCACGCATGGCGAGATTGCTCTCGTCAATGTGGAATCGCAGCTCGTCGAAGAAGTTACTCGTGGAAGCCATTGGATATTGTAGGTGCAAAAGGCCTGACGACAGTGGACAACAAACCAATGGCAGCAGTCAACTATTACTCAACAAACGACCGGCAGTTCAAGAACGAGTAGCAGATGCTCGGTTACAATGTCGCAGGAAATCAACGGTGTTATGCCCGTATTCACTAGCCGGGCAACAGGAGAAACGATGCCAAAGCAAACCAAAAGCCGTGAGTTCGCCGCCGACTGGCAAAGCCTGCACCAGCAGATGACCGGTCTGATGCGCGAATTGATCAGCGCCACGGTCGACAAACATGCGCCCGACCTGGCCAGCCTGTTCTACAACTATATGGAAGCGGACAAGGATGCGGCGGTATTCCTGACGCATGAGCTGGTGACCGAGCGCCTGCATACCTCCATGCAGGGCTGGCTGCGCGAATTGTTCTCCCTGAAACAAAAAGATCCGGTGGAGATTTATCAATATCAGTGTCATGTCGGCGTGGTGCATGCGCGCATCCAGATTCCCATCGCGCTGGTATTGCGCGGGACGCGCCTGTTGAAGCAGGCCATCACCGAGCTGCTGGTCGAAACTGAACTGGAGCGGGCGGAACTGGTGCAGGCGACGCGCTTCGTTTCCGAGGTGATGGAGCTGAGCATGTCCGCCATGACCGACTCTTACATCATCAACGTGGGCAAGAACGTGCGCACCGACGAGTCCTATCGCATGTTCGCGCTGGGCCAGAACATGCTTGCCGAACGCGAGCGCCAGCGCGCGGCACTGTCGGAATGGGCGCAGCACATCCTGTTGCACCTGCTCGGCGATGGCGAAGGGCACCTGCCCGAAATGCGGCATTCCGAGTTCGGCAGGTGGTTGCAGCACAAAGCCAGCATCATTTTCCACGAAGCGCCGGAACTGGAACGCATACGCGTCTGTATCGAAAAGCTGGAACGCACTCTCTTGCCGAAATTGACCGAACAGCGCAACCGGGGCGGCGATGCGCGCGAGGCGATGCGGCAGGTCGAAGCCGACATCGGCGAGGTCAAATTTCTGCTGACCGGATTGTTCGACCGCTTCATCGAGGTGGAGAGCGGCCGCGACATCCTGACGCGGCTGCTGAACCGCCGTTACCTGCCGACCATATTGATGCGCGAAGTGGCGCTGGCCAGGCGCAGCAGCGTGCCCTTTGCCGTGCTGTTGCTTGACATCGACCATTTCAAGAATATCAACGACACGCACGGGCACGACAGCGGCGACATGGTGCTGCAGCAGGCCGCCGATCTGGTGACGGCCGGCGTGCGCGTGGGGGATTTCATTTTCCGCTACGGCGGTGAGGAATTGCTCGTGGTATTGGTCGAGATCGAAAAGGAACAGGCGAAATACATTGCGGAAAGCATACGTGCCCGCTTTGCCGCCGAACCGCTGCGCGTGGGCGACGGCAAGACCATGCCGGTTACCGTGAGTATCGGCGTGGCGTCCTACAGCGGACACCCCGATTACGAAAAGATCGTCAAGGATGCCGACGATGCGCTGTATCGGGCCAAGAATGCGGGACGCAACCGTATTGAGGTGGCTTGAGTTTGGTCAGCAATGAGTGGTCAGATGTGCAGGTTGGGCAAAGCGCAGCGTGCCCATCATTGACAACGATGCCTGTTGGGCACGCTGCGCTTTGCCCAACCTACATGCTCACCCCGCACTACCAAAAAAACTTACTGCCTCGGCCTCATCCCGCGTTCGTTTGAACGGCGGCAGACTCTGCCAGATGCGCTTGCCGTAATGCTTCGAAATCAGGCGCGGGTCGCAGATCATGAGTACGCCGCGATCTTTCTCGTCTCGGATCAGCCGTCCTGCCCCCTGCTTGAGGTTGATGATGGCGCGCGGCAATTGGAATTCCATGAAGGCGTTGCGTCCCTGCCGGTTGAGTTCGGCGATGCGCGCAGCCAAGACCGGATCGTCCGGCGGCGCGAACGGCAGTTTGTCGATGATGACCAGCGATAGCGCCTCGCCGCGCACGTCCACCCCTTCCCAGAACGACTGGCTGCCCAGCAGTACCGCGTTGCCGTGCTCGCGGAAGCGCGTGAGCAGTTCGTTGCGCGAACCTTCGCCCTGGATCAGCAGCGGATATTTCAGATTCTTGCGGTCGAACTCGGCCTGCAATATTTCGTAGGCGCGCTGCATGGCGCGCAGGCTGGTGAACAGCAGGAAGGCGCGGCCCCGGCTGGCCTCTATCAGCGGCAGCGCCGCCTGCACCACCGCCTCGGTGTAGCCATCGGTGTTCGGCTCAGGCAGGTTCTGCGGCACGTATAGCAGCGCCTGCTCCTGGTAATTAAACGGACTGTCCCAGCACGCCGTGCGCGCCTCAGTCAGGCCCATCTCATTCTGGTAATGCGAAAAGTTCTGCTTCACCGCCAGTGTGGCGGAGGTGAATATCCACGCGCGCGGATGGCCGCTGATCTGCTTCTTGAAAATGTCGGCGATGGACAGCGGGGTGGTGTTGAGTTGCAGGGAGTGGTGGAAGATTTCCAGCCAGCGCACCGTCTCCGGCACATCGCCGTCCTGCCAGTGTTTCAGCTGTTCCACCAACTCCCGCGCCCGCTGCCAGCAATTTTCCAGCCCCTCGCTACGTTCCGCCTGCTTCTCCAGCAGCCCGGTGAGTTTTGCCAGCTTCTCGCCCAGCGTTTTCAGCGCCGGGGCAAAGTCCTTGAAATTCTCGGTCGCCTCTGCGGCCATGCGGCCTTCCTTCTTGAATGCCAGCCGCAAGTCGCGCCCGGCCTTCTCCAGTTCGTCGCAGGCCACCGGCAGCGCCGCAAAATCCTTGGCGCCAGTCAGCGCCTCGATGCGCGCATCTTGCGCCAGGTCGAACAACTGCGAAGTGGAAACGCTTTCGCCGAAGAACAGGCTGGCCGTCTCGGGCAACTGGTGCGCTTCGTCGAAAATCACCGTGTTGCACGCGGGCAACAGTTCCGCCACGCCTTCGTCGCGCAGCATCACGTCGGCGAAGAACAGGTGATGGTTCACGACCACCACATCCGCCTCCATCGCCTCTTTGCGCGCCTTCAGCACAAAGCATTCGCCGTGCTGCGGGCATTCTTGCCCAAGGCAGTTGTCGCGCGTCGAGGTCACATGCATCCAGATCGGCGCGTTTTCCGGCACATCCGCCAGCCCGCTCTTGTCGCCGCTCTGCGTCACCTTGGCGTAATTGACGATCCTGGCCAGATGTTTTACGTCCTCGCGCGTCTTGAACAGTCCGTTGGATTGCGCCAGCTCCAGGTGGTAGTGGCACACATAATTGGAGCGCCCCTTGAGCAGCGCCACCGATACCGGCGCTTTCAGCGCATCGCGCACCATCGGCAGGTCTTTCTGGAAGAGCTGGTCCTGCAGGTTCTTAGTGCCCGTGGAAACGACAACTTTGCCGCCCGCCAGCAGCGCCGGCACCAGGTAGGCAAAAGTTTTGCCCGTGCCCGTGCCGGCCTCGGCGACGAGAATCGCGTTGTCGCGTATCGCCTCCGCCACGGCGATGGCCATGTCGCGCTGCTGCGCGCGCGGGCGGAACGATGCGACCTCGGTGGCAAGCGGGCTTTGTTCGGAGAAGAAACGTTCGACTTCGGTGGGCACAGGGGAGATTGGATCTTTGGTGCGGTGTATTAATGGGAAACAGCGGCCATGATTTTACGCGAGATTGCCGGGTAAATAACGGTTTCTCTCTGGCATTCTGTTGACCGGGAGATCATTTCGCCGACATATTCAATGCGTAATATGCCCAAAACGTTAAATATCCCAAACTAGTTGCCGATAGCTATACTCAACTCATGGACAAAATACCAATAAGAAGTATGGAGGATGCATGAAATCAGGAATAGTCCCCACCCGGCACGAGGTATTGCTGGGACCGCAAGACGTCATTGTTTCCAAAACGGATACCACCGGTCGCATGACCTATGTGAACCGCACGTTCATGAGAATTGCGAACTATGCCGAAAGCGATGTGCTGCAAAAACAGCACAACATCATTCGCCATCCCGACATGCCGCGCGGTGTGTTCAAGCTGCTTTGGGATACGCTGAAGGACGGCCGGGAGTTCTTCGGCTACGTCAAGAATCTGACCTCGGCCGGGGATTATTACTGGGTGTTTGCCAATATCACCGAGGACTTGGATGCCAGCGGCAAACTAATCGGATATTTTTCGGTAAGAAAACAGGCGAAGCCGGAAGCTATTGCTGTCATTCAGCCGATCTATGAGGAGATGCTGGAGATCGAGCGCAAGACGGGTGCGGCAAGCGCGCCGGTAGCATCGGTGGCCATGTTGACCGACAAGCTGAAGTCGATGGGTACGACTTACGACAAGTTCGTCCTTACCCTTTGATCGAGACGGAGCGACAAATGCCAAATCGTAAAGTAAATCTGCTGAACCGTTTCATGATGGGGGGGCGCTTTGTGTTGGTGTGCTCGTTTTACGTGCTCATTACCGTCGCCATGGCGGTATGGGAGACCGTTCATCTTGGCGAGTTTGCGATCATTACCTGGGCTTTTCCGCTGACAGGAATTGCCTTCTCCATTTTTGCCTATACCCAGTTCTGCAAGGCGACTGCGGTGGTCGAGAAGATGGCGGCCGTGCTGCGCAGTTCCCGCGAGGGACAATTGAACCTGCGCGTCACCCATACCGCAGGACTCGGCGAAATCGGCATGGCGGCATGGGAGCTGAATGACTTTCTCGATCTGATCGAGAACTACTTCAAGGAGGTCAATACCTGCTTCAAGCTGGTGGCCGAAGGCAGCTACTACCGCAAGGCGTACACGGCGGGGTTGCCCGGGCAATTTGCCGTTTCTCTGGAGAAGATCAACGTGGCAATCCAGGCGATGGAGGCGAATGGGGCTTACATCAGCAAAAATGAATTGTCGTCGCGGATACACACCCTCAATGCCAGCAAACTGTTGGGCAACCTCAAGCTCAACCAGCAAGACCTGGTCAGCATGAGCAAAGAGATGGACGAAGTGGAAGGGATCGCGCAAACCAATCGCGAGGCCGCGAAAAGCAGCCTGGACGTGGTCGAGACCATCAGCAATGCGTTGGACGGGATGAACGAGCGCGTGCAGGAAATGGCAGCCGCAGCCGGCACGCTGGGGACCGAAAGCACGGCAATCAATTCGGCGGTTCGTATCATTGCCGAAATTGCCGACCAGACCAACCTGTTGGCGCTGAATGCGGCCATCGAAGCCGCGCGGGCTGGCGAGGCGGGGCGCGGCTTCGCCGTGGTCGCCGACGAAGTGCGCAAACTGGCCGAGCGCACCAAAGGCGCGACACAGGAAATCAACCAGATCATTACCAAGTTCAAGGAACACGTCGGAAAAATGATCCAGGAATCCGAATCGGCCCGCGAGGTGACGGGGTCCGTGCACGGGCAGATGAGCGAATTCAAGGGCCGTTTCACGGAGTTTTCCGCCGCAGCAGAAAGCACCATCAGCACGATTTCAAGAACGAAAAATCGCTCCTTCGGTTCGTTAGTCAAAATGGACCACATCATCTATATGCAGAATGCCTACAGGGCGATCGATATCCAGAAAGATTGTGACGAGGCGAAGGCGGTGCAGGTTGACCACAAAAACTGCCGGCTCGGCAAATGGTATTACGAGGGCACAGGCAAGCAAGTTTTCGGAAAGACCCCCTCGTTTGCGCAACTCGACAAACCGCACGCCGAGGTCCATTCCAGCGTACATCGGGCGATTGCGCTGGCTCGCAGGGATTGGGTTAACGACCTCGCGCTGCGCGACGAGCTGCTGCGCGAACTGGAAGGGGCTGAGAAAGCCAGCTCGGATGTCATCGAGATCGTGGGCAACATGGTCAGGGAGAAGCACGCTTAGGCGCCCATTCGCTGTCGCCTGCGTGGCTTGGTGCGCACTCTGCATTCGCCAGGGTGGTCCCGTTGATTGTCTCCGCAAGGAGGAGGCCGACGGATTCCCAACGTATGCACCTTCATTCGTCCGCACTGCCCCTTCAAACAACGTCAAGCATATTCCAATGGTGTCGGAGCTACTGAAAACGGGCACGAATGCGTGCCCATCCTGCACTGCTTCGCGATAGCTTCTGCGAAGCCGGGTTACAGCGCGTGTGGAAGGAACAAAGCGACTTCAGTTGCGGTGAGCTTTGTTCGGATTGGGAATTCGGTACGGCGGCAGCGGCAGGGTGGTTATATAGGCCAAACGGCATATGGCTATTCGCCGGGGGCGGCGCTATAGTGCGGCCGCGATTTTTCGCAAGGGGTTGAAGTATCGGCGTATCCGGGAAAGATAATGAACCGGGCTCTTTGGCCCCGCTTTGGCGTTAATGAAATGCAGCAACATTTTCGGAATACGATACGTTTGCGATATTTCGACAATATTGACCATGAATTCGGGAGAGACTGTGAATTTGAAATTTGTTGTTTCAGTTGTACTGGTGGGTGGTGTGCTGCTTTACTCCGGCGTAAAACCATCCGAAGCCTTGGAACAAGGCGGTGAGTGGTGGGACAAGTTTTCAGGGGATTTTATGGCGATTTTCAATGTCGGGTCTGAAGACAAGGTCGCGAAAGATGCAAGCGCCTACGTTGGGGCTGTTACGCAAGCGATATGCAATTCGGAACCGGCCGTCGCGGATGAAGAGTCCGCTGCCATTGCACGCGACATTAATCGGGAAAGATGTGAGAACGCCAAGAATGCCAATGCGATAGTGCTTGATCCTGAAGCATTGAAGCAACATCTGCAGGACCGAAAAGCGCAGTTGGAGTGAATCACGGGTGCCAGGCTACTGGGCCTAATACATGCGCAGTGCGAAACTTCATGTATTGAAGGATAAATTCAATTTCATTTTGATGCCGGGAGTATTGAGATGGTTAGAAAATCCTTCCCTTTGTCCCGCGCCTATCGCCTTTTAGAGCCTGGCCCGGTGCTGTTGGTGACCACCGCGCACAAAGGCAAAGCCAACATCATGACCATGTCATGGCAAACCATGATGGAGTTCACGCCGCCGCTGGTGGGGTGCGTAATCAGCGGACGCAACTACAGCTTCGATGCGCTGGTGGCGACCAAGGAATGCGTGCTTAATATTCCGCCGATGGATCTGGCGAAACAGGTGGTCGGCGTAGGCAACTGCTCGGGCAACAAGGTGGATAAGTTCAAAAAGTTCAAGCTGACGGCCATGCCCGCATCGCAAGTGGCGCCGCCGCTCATCGCCGAGTGTTTCGCCAGTCTCGAATGCAGGGTGGTCGATACGCGCATGGTGAACAAGTACAACTTCTTCGTGCTGGAGGTAGTCAAGGCATGGATCGATCCGGCGCAGAAGAATCCGCGTACGCTGCATCATCAGGGAAAGGGCGTGTTTGCGGTGGATGGGGAGACGATCAAACTGCCTTCGAGGATGGCATGATGAAGCTGCGTTATCTGGGGGCGTGGTTCGTGTTGCTGGCGCTTGCCATGGTCAATGGGGCGTTGCGCGAGCTGACTTATGGCAAGCATGTTTCCGAATTGCTCGCGCATCAGCTTTCCTGCGTAAGCGGCATTCTTCTTTTTGCCGTGGTGATCCGCCTGTTCGTGCGCCGCTGGCCGCCCGCATCGGCACGGGAGGCGATATATATCGGGCTGTTCTGGATGGCGCTTACGGTGGCGTTCGAGTTTCTATTTTTCCACTACGTGACCGGACATCCTTGGGAGGTGTTGTTGGCGAACTACGATATGGCAAGCGGGCGGATGTGGCCGCTGGTTCTGCTGTGGGTCGCGGTTGCGCCTTGGTTGTTTTTTGCAGTTCGCAGACCGCATCAGGCTGCTCAGCGCTGATTCTCCCTGTTTATTCTTTCCTGTTCTTCGCTGCGCTGTTTCCAGGTCGAGTAGCAGTCCAGTCCGCAGAAATGCGCCACATAGTCCTGAGCTTCAAAATGCCGGGCTTCGGAGAGGGGGATTTCCTTGTGGCAGACATCGCAGGGTATCGTTCCGGCGACAGGCTGGGGGATGGGGCTGGTAGTCATGGCACACCTCCTTCGTTTGGTGTTGACGCGTAACCAGATTAGTCCGCATTGGCGCATGCGGCAAGCCTTATACAGAAAGGGTTATTGGCTTTGCGGATTGGATGCGCGCTGTTCTGGATACAGAGTTCTGTGCGACCGGTTTGGTTCTTAAGCTTAATTTAAGGTTGGTTCGATATGGTAACCGGGAACTGATTGATGTTGGTCGGACGCTGACAGGCAGGGAATGCGGGTTCAGCGATTTTTTCGGATACAATTTTTGTACCAATACGGTCTTGCAGTCTGGTAGCATGCCACCCGCGTGGCAGGAAGTTACAGAAATTACAGCAAGTTATCTTCATATTATTTAACATTACTTTTATGAACAGTATGCAGTCTTTTGAGCCACAAGCGAGCGGTAACCAAACCAAATTGGTGTGGGACCGCTTTCTGCGCTTTTTCCACTGGACGCTAGTGCTGGGTTTTGCGACCGCGTTCATATCCGGCGAGGTGCATGCTTCCACCATCCACGCGCTGGTGGGCTATATGTTGTGTGTGTTGCTGGTGGCGCGGGTATATTGGGGCTTCAAGGGTGGCGAATATGCGCGTTTTCGCTCGTTTATTTTCCCTGTTGGTGAAGTGTTGACTTATATGCGTGCCATGCTGAAGGGCAATCCCGGGCATTATCTCGGTCATAACCCGGCGGGCGCGCTGATGGTGTTCACGCTACTCGGGGTGTTGGTCGCGATTTTCGTTTCGGGTCTGCTGACGCAGGGCACGATCGACTTCGAGGGGCCGCTGGTTTTTCTGGCAAATCGCGTGAGCGATGACGCGAGCTACGCGTTTCGTCATCTGCACGAGTTTTTGACGCATGCAGTTCTCGTGCTGGTCGGGCTGCATCTGTTGGGGGTGTTGGTGGGTAGTATCCAGCACAAAGAAAACCTGGTGAGGGCGATGCTCACCGGAAAAAAATTGGTTCCATCGCAATCTGCTACAAACCGTAAAACAAATGAGGAGTAATAAATGAAATGCACTATTTGCAAGAGTGCCGCCATACTGTGCGTGGCACTGCTGTCCGGGACTGCATGCGCGCAGGATGCGTTTGCCGAGTTGCCGCGTGTTTCCGGGGCCTATATCAAGGACTACGAGTCGTTCAAGCTTGCTGCCAATGACGCTGACACCTTGGTAAGAAAACCGAACAGCGCGGCCCCCGAAGTGAAAAAGAGCGACTTCGAATCTTCCTGGCTGACGGGCAACAAGGCGCACCAGTATCTGGGTTTGGCGACGATTGCCGGCGCGGTGCTTACCGGCATGGCGGCTCCCGGCGAAACACATTGCGATGCATCGACCCCTACGTGCCCGCAACGCGAAACTGACGGCACGCATGCCAAGCTGGCGAAGGCCACCGTGGCATTGGCCGCAGCAACCGTGGCGACCGGCCTGATCGCGCACTGGGACGATTTCCACCTGGAAGACGGCCTCACCGATCCGGACAATCTGCACGCACTGCTGGGTACGGTGGGTATGCTGACCATGGCTTTTGCGGTATCCCAGGCAGACGATCCCTATGACAGCAATGACCATGCGGGCAAGGCAATCGCCGGTGCCGTATTGATGGCTGCTGCTATCAAGATTACCTGGTAAGGAGCGCTGCTATGAAATTCAAGGAAATGGTGCTGGCAGTCTGTCTGGTTGCGGCGGCACCGGCAGTGCTGGCCACCCCGGCGACGGATGAGTTGTTCGCACGCTACAAGGCGGCAGGCGCGTCCAGTTTTGATGCCGAACGCGGCATGAAGACCTGGACCAAGGAAGCCAAGAGCGAAGGCGGCGAGATGATGTCCTGCACTGCCTGCCACGGCAACGATCTGGGCAAGGATGGCAAGCATCACAAAACAGGCAAGCTCATCAAACCGATGGCGCCCAGCGTCAATGCAGAGCGTTACACGGATGCAAAGAAGATCGAAAAATGGTTCAAACGTAATTGCAACGACGTTTGGAGTCGAGAATGCACAGCGCAGGAAAAGGGCGATGTGCTCAAGTTCCTGTTGACCAAGTAAAGATCGGAGAAATGATAATGCAAAACAAATTCAAGGCAGTCTTGTTGGCTGCAGCACTGTTGACAAGTAGCGGCGCCGCTTTTGCGGAAGATAGTTTCTGGTCCTGGCTGATCGATTTTTCGCGTCAGAAGGAAGTGCAGCCCGTCACGAACAAGGTGTATCAGGAAGAGTGCGGCTCCTGCCACTTCGCCTACCCTGCCGGATTGTTGCCGGGCAAATCCTGGGCGAAGCTGCTGGACGAAAAGGCGCTGGAAGACCACTTCGGCGAAAACGCTTCGCTGGACACGGACACGCTGAAAGAGATCCGCGAGTATGCGATGGAAAACGCGGCTGAAAAATCCTGGTTCAAACGTTCGCGCAAGATTGCGCTGGCGACTGCTGAAGGCGAGGCTCCGTTGCGCATCACCGAGGTGCGTTACATCAAGCGCAAGCACCACGACATTCCCGAGAAGATGATCAAGGGCAACAAGGATGTGAAATCGCAGAGCTATTGCAACGCCTGCCATACCAAGGCTGACAAAGGCATATTCGACAACGATACGGTCTCCATTCCGAATTTCCCTGACTGGGATTGAGTCGATCCGGCAGTGCATGAAAAGAAGGGCAGCTCAGGCTGCCCTTTTTTATTGCCGCGCGCTCATCCGGCTGCTACAGTTCGGCCACTCTGGGAGGAGTGGTATGGAATGCCGATATAGAGCCAAAATACCGAAAGGGTGAGTATGCAAGAGCAGTTCGGGCAGCAGAACAGGAGTTTCGAGTTCACGGGCAGGGGTTGGGAGTATTTCAAAATCTGGATCGTCAATCTGCTGCTGACCATCCTGACGCTGGGCATCTACAGCGCATGGGCAAAAGTGCGGCGCCTGCAGTATTTCTACCGCAATACGCGCCTGGACGGCGCAAGTTTCGATTATCACGGCCTGCCCAAGGCCATTCTGAAGGGGCGCATTATCGCGGTCGGATTGCTGATCGCGTACAACGCCTCGTTCCAAATCAGCCCGATACTGGGTATCGTGGTGGCGGTGCTGCTGGCCCTGGTGATGCCTTGGCTGCTGATGCGTTCCTTGCAGTTCAAGCTCTACAACAGCAGTTATCGCGGCTTGCGTTTCGGTTTTGCCGGCGACAAGCGCGATGCCTACCGCGCTTTCCTGATGTATCCGGTATTGGCCGCCATCTCCGTCTATCTGCTGGCCCCTCTGGCGCACCAGCGCATCAAGCAATACCAGTTCGACAACAGCCGTTTCGGCAGCACCGCGTTCAAACTCCATGCGACCGCGAAAAGTTTCTACCTGCTCTATTTGTCCGCGCTCGCGGTATTGATCGGCACGGGGTTGCTGGTGTTCGCGCTGGCGATCATGTCTGGTACGGGCGGCGGGGTCAAAGGCCTCAATCCACTGTTCATTGCTTTGGCCCCGTTTATCCTGTTTGCGGTATTCATGGTTCTGGGCAGCGTGTTCGGCGCCTATATGCAGAATCTGGTGTGGGGCAATACCGAACTGGGGCCGCATCATTTCTACAGCCATGTGTCCGCGCGCCGTCTGCTGTGGGTCGGCGTGACCAATTTCATCGGCATCCTCCTGACGTTCGGTCTGTTCATCCCGTTCGCCGCGATACGCATGACGCGCCTCAAGCTGGAAGCCATGGGCCTCGCGGTCGATGGCGACCTGTCCGGTTTCATTGCCGACCAGCAATTGCAGGCAACCGCCGCAGGCGAAGAAGCAGCCGAAATGTTCGATGTCGACATCTCCTTCTGACGCGGTGCCGCAGGTTGCGGCCGCCTATTACGACGGACACACCGCCGCAAGCCGGGCGGTGACGCTGTCCATTGACGGCGGCGATCTGTTGCTGCAGGGCGGCACCGTCGAATTGCGCTGGCCGCTGCACGAAGTGCGTATCTCCGAACGCCTGGGCAACACACCGCGCCTGATCTCCCATCCCGGCGACGGCCATTGCGAAGTCAACGACCAGGCGGGGCTGGACAAGCTGCTGGCGCAAACCGGTGCGGGGCGAAGCTGGCTGGACGCCATGCAGCACAGCCTGCCGTGGGCGCTTGCGGCGTTGGTGTTGATAGTGGTTTCCGTTGCGGCGGCCTATCGTTATGCGCTGCCGTGGGGTGCAGAAAACCTCGCCATGCGCTTGCCGGGATCGGTGCTGCAGAAGATGGGCGACTCCACGCTGGAAACGCTGGATCGCTTCATGCTGAAACCGAGCAAGCTGGATGCCGCGCGCCAGCAGGCGCTGAGCGAGGCTTATGCCCGGCTCACGCCGCCAGCCGACGCGCAATTGAAATACCGCATCGTGTTCCGCAGTGCGCCGGATGTGGGGGCGAACGCCTTCGCCCTGCCGGATGGCAGCATCGTGATGCTGGACGAACTGGTCGAGTTGACGCAGGACGACAACGAGATCATCGCGGTGCTGGCGCACGAGCGCGGACACATAGAACGGCGGCATGCCATGCGCATGGTGCTGCAAAGTTCGGCGGTGGGACTGGCATTGGCCTGGTATGTGGGAGACGTGAGTTCCTTGCTGGCGACCGCTCCCGCCATCATCATGCAGGCCAAGTACTCGCGCGACATGGAACGCGAGGCGGACGACTATGCCGCTCAAACCCTGCAGGCCAACGGACTCTCGCCTTGTCTGCTCGCGGACATACTCGACAAACTGGAAGCCGCGCACCGGAAAGCGCAGCAGGAAGAGGAAAAACAAGCGCCAGCCGAGCCCGGTAAACGCAACGTGGCCATGGATTATCTGGCCAGCCATCCGGCCACACAGGAGCGCAGGCGCCTGTTGTGTGCCGAGTAGCGCAGCGACGCATGCTATCATCGCGCGCCATGAAAACCACCACCGATACCCTGCGCCGTTTCCTGTTTGAATACGCACCGATACGCGGCGAAGTCGTGCATCTGGATGCGACCTGGCAAGCCGTAATCGACCGTCACAATTACCCTCCCGTATTGCGCGACCTGATGGGGCAACTGTGTGCCGCCGCCGTGCTGCTGGCCGCGACGCTCAAACTCAAGGGTTCCATGGTTCTGCAGATACACGGCAAGGGCGCGGTGAAATTGCTGGTGGTGGAATGCTCCGGCGATCTGGAACTGCGCGCCACAGCGAAATGGGAAGGCGAACTGGCGCAGGGCACGCTGCAGGACCTGGTGGGCGACGGCCGCTTTGTCATCACGCTGGACCCCAAAGACGGCAACCAGGCCTACCAGGGCATCGTCGCTCTGGACGGCAACAGCATTGCCGAGATCCTGCAAAACTACATGACCCGTTCCGAACAATTGGAAACGCGGCTATGGCTGGCGGCAGACTCCCTGCATGCGGGCGGCATGCTGCTGCAAAGACTGCCCGGCCACGCCGAAGCGGCAGACGGCGATTCGTGGGAACGCGCAGTGGTGATTGCCGAGACGCTCAAACCGGAAGAACTGCTAAACGTACCCTCGGCCGACCTGGTGCACCTGCTGTATCACGAAGAAGACATCCGGCTGTTCGAGGCGCAGGCCGTGGAGTTTCGCTGCACCTGCTCGCGCGACAACGTGGCACGCATGCTGCGCATGCTGGGCCGGGACGAGGTGGATTCAATACTGGCCGAACGCGGCGACATCGAGGTGCACTGCGAATTCTGCAACCAGAGCTACGTCTTCGACCGCGTGGATGCGGACGCGGCGCTTGTCGAGGTCATGGCGATATCTGCCAATCAAACGCTGCATTGAACGGGAGCGCCGACGTCCCGTCGGCTGGTTTGTATTTGCGCACACTCGATCTGATAGGCAGTATCGGAACATCACTTTCAAGTCTATGCTGGGGATCGTTGCCAATGGCCGCTTTGAGGCAGAGAAGGACTGTAGGCGGACTTCCGTTAGCGGCCAGAAGCGGCCACTTGGATATATAGGCTGGGGATAAATACTTTGGCATATTGACCTCGCTGCAATGAATTTGCTATCGCTAATAACTCGAGCAGAAGTTTGGATTTTCACGGAGATTTGGAATGCGGAAACTGAATCTGATGCTGTCTTCGTTGGTTGCACTGGTCGCTTGGGCTGCCGAAGCGAGAGAAAACGTATCTCCTGCTTCTGCGACAATTCTTTCATTACCTATTCACCAACAGAAAAAGCTGCATCCGGAACTCTCTGATCCTGTACTGGGTGACCAAGCGCAGATTGTCGAATGGGCATGGAGCCCGCAATACGCAGAACGATTTGGATTGAAGCCGCAACCGGATGGTTTGCCAAATGGCGGCTTGTGGTTGGTGGGTGTGAAGATAGAGCGCAAGCAGTATCAGCAGTGGCAGCGTTATACCTGCAAAGTCATTGGGCTGATGGATAACAATCTGGAAATAATCCCTCCTCCGGGGGAGCGATATACGGACTTCCCATTAGGCGAGCTGCCGGGGAAGTTGGCTGTTAGCGAGGAAATTTCACATCAAACGGAACAGAGAAACTATGCGCTAGGATTTCAAACATGGCGAAAGCAACCGATAAGCGAGCGAGAAAAGAATCATCCAGAAAGCAGCGATGGATTTGTTCGTTACGTTACCTATATTCGGCAGTTCACGGAAACCTTGTCATATTTTGAAGCATCGGTTGGATGCTCGCATTTTGGCAATCCAGTGCTATTGCGTAATGAAATACGTTTTCCCACTCGTCTCGATGGCAAGAACGATGACAATCCAAAAGTTGGTGCCGTATTCGAGCCTAGCGCAGTTCACTTCGACCTTCCGGATGGTCTGATGAGCCGCATCTACCCCTACACGGTTGACGCCGATGACTGGACATCATGTCTCATGATGCGTGCGGGACAAGCTGGTAGGACTTTGACGTTACGCGCAAAGAAATCAAACCGCTTCGGCAATGCTTGTGAGCCTGTTGTCAAAGAATCCAATTAACCAACTCTGAACATCAAATCAAAGCTAAAGTGGACCGCAATTGTTTTCAGCAGCGTCCGCTTCGAGTTAGTCCTTGTCGCTCGCCACTGTCTGCTCTCGGGACCTGTGAAAATCGTGCAGCAAAACCAGCTGCAATTTGATTGTATTGATCCAGTTTGAGTCAAAACCGCCTATTTGGAAATACTTGCCGACGGGACGTCGGCGCTCCAATTCTTGACCATATCCAGCGCCACGGCTTCGGCCACTTCTATGCCGTCCACCGCCGCCGAAAGTATCCCGCCCGCATAACCCGCGCCTTCGCCTGCCGGATACAGCCCCTTGATATTGATGCTCTGGAAGTCTTCGCCGCGTTTGACGCGCACGGGTGAAGACGTGCGCGTTTCCACGCCCGTCAACACCGCGTCTTCCATCGCAAAGCCCTTGATCTGTTTTTCGAACGCGGGCAAAGCCTCGCGGATGGCGGCGATGGCGTAGTCGGGCAGGGCGCTGGAAAGATCGGTCGGCGTCACGCCGGGAGTGTAGCTGGGGGCGACTTCACCCAGCGAGGTCGATGGGCGCTGCGCAAGGAAATCGCCCACGCGCTGCCCCGGCGCGCAATAGTTGCGGCCGCCCAGTTCGAAGGCGCGCGCTTCCCATTTGCGCTGGAACTCGATGCCTGCCAGCACGTCGCCCGGAAAATCCGCAGGCGTGATGCCGACCACAATGCCGCTGTTGGCGTTGCGCTCGTTGCGCGAATACTGGCTCATGCCGTTGGTCACCACATGGCCTTCCTCGGAAGCGGCCGCCACCACCGTGCCGCCGGGGCACATGCAGAAGCTGTATACCGAGCGTCCGTTGGCGGCGTGGTGCACCAACTTGTAGTCGGCCGAGCCGAGCAGGGGGTTGCCTGCATTGGAGCCAAAACGCGCGCGGTCGATGACCGACTGCGGATGCTCGATGCGGAAACCGATGGAGAAGGGCTTGGGCTCCAGATAGACGCCGCGCTTGTGCAGCATCTCGAAGGTGTCGCGCGCGCTGTGGCCGACGGCGAGCACCACATGGCGGGTCGGAATATGTTCGCCGTCCGCCAAAACCACGCCGCATACCTGTTCGTTCTCGATCTCGATATCCGCCACGCGGCTCCGGAAACGAATCTCGCCGCCCAGCGCCTCGATGCTGTGGCGCATCTGTTCCACCATGCCAACCAGGCGGAAAGTGCCGATATGCGGTTTGCTCACGTACATGATCTCTTCCGGCGCACCGGCCTTCACGAACTCGGCAAGCACCTTGCGTCCGTAAAACTTGGGGTCCTTGATCTGGCTGTGCAGCTTGCCGTCGGAAAACGTGCCCGCGCCGCCCTCGCCGAACTGGACATTGGATTCGGGATCGAGCTTGCCTTTGCGCCACAAGTCCCAGGTGTCTTTGGTGCGTTCCCGTACTTCCTTGCCGCGTTCCAGAATGATGGGGCGGAACCCCATCTGCGCCAGCAGCAGCCCCGCAAAAATGCCGCACGGCCCGGAGCCGATGACGACGGGCCGCTCGTGCAATCCCTGCGGAGCCTGCGCCACGACGCGGTAGCTCATGTCGGGCGCGGGGGCCACATGGGGTATGTTCTTTTTAAGCAGGGCGGCTTCGTTTTTCAGTTCCACGTCCACGGTATAGACCAGGACGATGGCGTTGCGCTTGCGCGCGTCATAGCCACGGCGGAACAGGGTGTAGCCGGACAACTCGGATGCGGGAACGCCCAGCCGCTTAAGGATCGCAGTCTTGAGATCGTCTAGGGGATGGTCGAGTGGAAGCCGGATTTCGGTGAGACGCAACATGGCCGGCATTTTAACGCGATGACAGCATCTCCCAGTAATTTTCTGCAGCAAAATTATCGGTGTATGGTTCGCGGGCGCTTTTGGTGGTATGTTCAATATAAATCAATGAATGTCTTCCAATGCGTGGTAGAGATGACGTACAGGCAAGGGGCAATTTGGCTGGTTTGTCCAAAGGAGGACCTGCGTCCGGTGCGCTCCGGGGCGTACTCCGGCCTTGCCGGGAGGCGATCCGGCTCAGCCACTATCTCAACAGGGGCGCTATGAAAATCTCCCATCAACGCATTGCCGGCGCGATGTTGGCGGCTATCTGGTCGGTTTGTGTCGTCGCAACGCCTTTGTCGGATGAAGAGGAATTGGCGCTGGTCTACGGCGATAGAACCACCGTCAGTATCGCTACCGGCAGTCCACAGACGCTGCGCCGAGCCCCGTCCGTGGCGACGGTGATTACTGCGGAAGATATCAGGGCGATGGGTGCCACTGATCTTGATGAGGTGCTGGAAACCGTGCCCGGCCTGCATGTCGCGCGCAGCACGCAGGCCAACATGCCGGTCTATGTGATCCGCGGAGTCCATCGCGACGCCAATCCCCAGGTGCTGATGCTGGTCAATGGCATTCCCGTCACGATTGCGTTCCAGGGCAACCGGGGCAACGTGTGGGGCGGGTTGCCACTCGAAAATGTCGCACGCATAGAGGTTATCCGCGGTCCCGGCTCGGCGCTGTACGGAGCAGATGCATTTACCGGCGTCATCAACATCACCACCAAGAGCGCGGCGGAAATAGGCGGCACACAGACCGGCGCGCGGACCGGCTCCTTCAATACCCGTGATGCCTGGGTGCAGCATGGCGGCAAGTGGGGGGCGGTAGACGTGGCGACATACTTGCGCGTCGGCAGCACAGACGGCTACAAGAGAACCGTTGCAGCAGATGCCCAAACCGGCTTGGACACCCTGATGGGGACCAACGCCTCGCGAGCGCCGGGGGACACAGGCAACGGGCGCGATGCCGTCGATGGCTCGCTCGACCTGGCTTACGACAAACTGCAGTTCCGGGTCGGTTACAAGGAGCGCAGTCATGTCGGTTCCGGTACCGGAGTCGCCTCCGCGCTTGATCCTACCGGCGAGAGTTACAGCGAGCGGGTGACGTCTGACCTCACTTATCGCGATACGAACTTTGCCCGAAATTGGGGCCTGAGCGTGCAGGCAAGCTATATGCGCTACAAGGAGTTTTCCGACCTTGTCCTGTTTCCCGCAGGTGCCAATGTGGGGAACGGGGTTTTCACCGACGGCATGATCGGCAATCCGTACAAATGGGAACGGCATGATCGCATCAGTGCCTCTGCGTTCTATACCGGTTTCGATCAGCATCGCACACTCATCGGTGCGGGATATGTCAAAAAAGACTTGTACAAGGTCTTTGAATCCAAAAACTTCCAGCCCGGTGTTTTTCCTTTCGCTCCGATAGGAAGCGGCTCCATAGCCGACATCACCGATGTCTCCGACACGGCCCCTTTCCAGCAGCCGCACAAGCGCACGACACGCTTCTTTTTCGTCCAGGACGAATGGAACCTGGCGCAGGACTGGACGCTCACCGCCGGTTTGCGCCGCGATAACTATTCCGACTTCGGCGGCACAACCAATCCCCGGCTGGCAGTCGTGTGGGACGCTGACTACGACCTGACCGCCAAACTCATGTATGGCACTGCCTTTCGCGCGCCCTCGTTCGTCGAGTTGTACAACATCAATAATCCGGTGCTGATCGGCACGCCCGATCTTGTGCCGGAGAAGATGAAAACCGGAGAAGCAGCGTTGACCTGGCAGGCTACAGCCCGGCTGCAACTGGGTGCCAACATCTTTCGATATCAGATGAGCGACATTATTCAGGTGGTCGGTACCACCTTTCAAAACACAGGCAAACAAACCGGCATGGGCATGGAACTGGAGGTCATATGGGATGCGACACAGGATGTCCGCCTGGCCGCCAACTTCAGCCAACAGCGCTCCGTCGATGAGGCCACGCAGCAGGATGCCGGGCTGGCACCCCACGCGCATGGCAACCTGCGTGCGGACTGGCGCGCGTCGCCGGAGTGGGCCGTGAATACCCAGATCAACGCCGTCGGCACCCGCCAACGCGCGCCCGGGGATACGCGTGCGGCATTGGACGGCTACAACACCGTCGACCTCACGTTGCATAGCGATAAAGGAATAAAGGCCTGGGATTTTGCCGTCTCAGTGCGCAATCTTTTCAACGCCGATGCGCGCGAGCCGAGCCCCTTCGGCATACCGTTCATTTCGATTCCCAACGATTTTCCTTTGGCAGGTCGCTCGTTTTACCTGCAGGCGGGTTTCAAGCTTTGAACTTCGCGAACACACTGATGCTTGCTGACCGACACATGCGGGACATGATGGCGGGTTTGCTGTGTCTTCTTCTTGTATCAGTTGGCACCAGTAGCGTTTTCGCCGGCACGGAGCCGCCCCGGAAACTCGCCATGGCGCAAGTGCAAGCCCCGATTGCAGTCGTCTATCCGGATATCGGCGAACCGTATCGTTCGGTGTTTGCCCAGATCGTGTCCGGAATCGAGGACAAGGCGAAGGAAAAAGTCGTCAATTTCGCGGTGAGTCCGAACGTCAATATCGAAGAGTTGAAAAGTTCGCTGCGCCAGCAGAATGTCAAAGTGGTGATTGCGCTGGGACGGCAGGGCATGAAAATTGCCGCCATGCTGGATCACGACATCGGGGTGGTGGTGGGCGGCGTGATCACCTCACCGGAAAACGAAATGCGCGGCCTGCCGGTGAACAGCCTGTCGCCTGATCCGGCGCTGTTGTTTTCCCATCTGAAGGTATTAATGCCCTCCGTGCGGCGCGTGTTTGCCGTGTACGACGCGCGCCAGAACGGCTGGCTGATCGGCCTGGCGAAAGAGGCCGCGCGTGCCCAGGGGCTGGAACTGGTGGCCCACGAAGTGCAGGATTTGCGCGGCGCGGTGCACACCTACCAGGAAATTTTCGCCGCCGCCGACAGCCGCCGCGACGCCTTGTGGCTGCTGCAGGATTCCACTGCGGTGGAGGACGGCTCGGTGCTTCCACTGGTGCTGCACGAATCCTGGAGCAACAGCATGGCGGTGTTTTCCAGCAGCTTCGTCCACGTCCGGCGCGGCGTGCTGTTCTCGCTGTACCCGGATAATTTCGAGATGGGGCGCCACCTGGCCAATACGGCGCTGGAATATCTGGGCACCGGCGAATACGGCGAGCAAGGCATGATTTTGCTGCGCGACGTGCTGATGGCGATCAACCTGCGCACCGCCGACCACCTCGGTCTGAAACCCAGCCGCAAGCTGAAGTACGGCATGGTATTTCCGGAGCAGTAACGCAGATCATGAATCGCTACCTGTCCGCCTTCCTGCACAAATTCACCTTCCGGCGCCAGCTCGGAATCGCGGTTACGCTCGGCATATTCACACTGGCGTTCTTTTCCTCGCTGGTCGGATCGTGGCAGGGCACGGTACAGGTGCGCAGCGACCAGATCGAACAGGGACGGCGCATTACCGAAAACCTGGCACGGCAAAGCGTGCTCGCGCTGATTTTCGCATCGTCCGACAATGCCGCTGAAGCGGCGAATGCCACGCTGCAGTTTCCGGGTGTGATCAGTGTGGAAATCCGCGAAGCCAGCCAGCGCGTGCTGCTGAAACGCGGCAACGTCAATCCCGCAGAGTTTTCGACGCCGGTAGCCGGCTATGCCGCGAGCGGCAATGCCGGCGTGAATCAGGCAATCGCCGTGCTCGACGCGGAAAGCGCGAACTCATGGCGCTTCACCGCGCCGGTGTATTCGCAGCCGTCGGGTTCGCCGTTCAACGAGATGGTGGTTCCGGAATTGCTCGGCGACGTGACGGTGGTGGTGAGCAAGGAGGCGCTGTCGCAGGTGACAGGCAGCATATTCGTGGCCAACATGACCACCTCGTTTTTATCCGCGCTGCTGTTCCTGTTCCTGATCCGCATCCTGTCCAACCGCATGACGAAGCCGCTGACCCAGTTGTCGGACATCATGGGGCGCGCCGAGGCGGGCGAAACGCAGGTGCGTGCCGAGCTTGCCGGCCCGAAAGACATCGCCGACATGGCGCATGCGTTCAACAGCATGATGGCCGTACTGGAAGAACGCGCGGCGGAGATCAGCCAGCTGAATGCCGAGCTGGAGCGGCGCGTGGAGTTGCGGACGGAGCAGCTCGAAAGCGCCAACCAGGAACTTGAATCGTTCAGCTATTCGGTATCGCACGATCTGCGCACGCCGTTGCGCGCCATTGACGGGTTCTCCCATATCCTGCTGGAAGACTACGCCGACAAGCTGGACGACGAGGGGCGGCGGCTGCTCAACGTGGTGCGCTACAACACCGGCCGCATGGGGCAACTGATCGACGATATACTTAACTTCTCGCGCACCGGGCGTCTGGAACTGGCTTTTTCCAGGATAGACATGGAGGGGCTGGCGCGCGAGGTGTATGCCGATCTGCAGCCGTCAGCGGGCGACAACACACAAGTGGTCATCGGGCATCTTCCGCAGGCCACGGGCGACCGCGCCATGATGCGCCAGGTCTTCGTCAATCTGCTGTCCAACGCCATCAAGTTCACGCGCACACGGGAAGACGCGTTGATAGAGGTGGGATACAAGGACGGCGCAAACGAAACTGTCTATTATGTGAAAGACAACGGCGCCGGGTTCGACATGCAGTATGCTGGCAAACTGTTCGGCGTGTTCCAGCGCCTGCACGGCGTCAAGGAGTTTGAAGGTACCGGGATAGGGCTGGCCATCGTCAAGCGCATCGTCAACCGGCACGACGGTCATGTCTGGGCTGAGGGCAAGGTCAACGGCGGTGCGACCATCTATTTCGCGCTGCCAACAAAGGAGAATAGAGCATGATGGATACGGTGAAGAAAATTGAAATCCTGCTGGTGGAAGACAACCCGACTGATGCTGAGCTCTGCATACGCGCGCTCAAGAAAAGCAATCTCGCCAACGAACTGGTGTGGGTGAAGGACGGCGCGGAAGCGCTGGATTTTCTTTTCGGAACGGGGGCTTATGCCGGGCGCGACCTGGCTGCCACACCCAAGGTCGTGCTGCTGGATTTGCGTCTGCCCAAGGTGGACGGCATGGAGGTGTTACGCAGGATCAAAGAGGATGAGCGCAGCCGAGCCATCCCCGTGGTGGTGCTGACCTCGTCCAAGGAAGACCGCGATATCGCCGAAAGTTATCAACTCGGCGTCAACAGCTTCATCAGCAAGCCCGTGGAATTCGACGCCTTCGCCAAGACCGTGTCGGAACTCGGTTTGTATTGGCTGCTGGTCAATCACCCGCCCCGTTAAGGGATATTGCCCGTGACCGAACTCAAAATTTTGCTGCTGGAAGACAATCCCACCGAGGCGGAATTGATCGAACGCGTGCTGCGCAAGGCGGGGCTGGCGTTTGTGTCCCTGCGCGTCGATTCCGAACAAGTCTTCAAACAGTCGCTCACGGAGTTCCGGCCCGACATCGTGCTGGCCGACTACAACCTGCCGTCTTATAACGGCCGTGTCGCGCTGGATTATGTGCAGCAGAATCATCCCGACTTGCCCGTCATCATGGTTACCGGCGCCATCGGCGAAGAACGTGCGGTGGAATTGCTGCGCGCGGGCGCGCGGGATTACATCCTGAAAGACAGGCCCGCCCGGCTGCCTGCGGCCACCCTGCGGGTGATCAACGAGCAGAAGGAATTCATTGCGCGCCGCGAATCCGAAAAGAGACTGAGGGAAGCCGAGAGCAAGTACAAAATGCTGTTCGAAGCCGCGAACGACGGCATAGAGCTTCTGGACGCGGCAGGATTTGTAGATTGCAACGAGAAAGCGGCCAGCATGTACGGGCTGGAAAAAGCGAGCGTCATCGGCCGTTCGCACGCTGATTTCGCCCCGGAACTCCAGCACGACGGGCGCCTGTCCGTCGACGTGGCCGCTGAAAAAATGCAGGCCGCGATGAACGGCGAATCGCAGCACTACGAATGGTTGGCGCGGCGTGCCGACGGCACGCTGTTCGACGTCGACATCGGCCTGAACCGGATGGAATTCGGCGGCGCGATCTATGTGCTGGCCATCGTGCGCGACATCACCGGACGCAAGCGGGTGGAGGAGGCATTGCGCGCAAGCGAAAGCCGCTTCCGTTTGCTGGTTGAAAATGCACCCATGTGCATACACGAGATCGACATGGACGGCAGGATAAGCTCGATGAACAAGGCGGGACTCGACATGATGGGCGTCGCGCAGGAAAGCGAGGTTCAGGGATATACCTATCTGGATTTGGTGGGTGCCGCAGACCGCGAGCGCATCGCCGATTTGCTGGCCAAGGCGTACGTCGGCGAGACCAGCCATTTCGAGTACAAGTCCGACGGCACGGACGGGCGGATTTTCAAGTCCTGCTTCGTCCCCATCCGCAACCTGCGCGGCGGCGTCGAAAAACTGATGGGCATCACGGAAGACATTACCGAGCGCAAGCATGCCGAGGAACTCATACGCAACTTTGCCTTTTTCGACGTGTTGACGCAGCTTCCCAATCGCCGCCTGCTGAACGACCGCTTGACGCAGGCCATGCTGGTCAGCAAGCGCAACAACCATTACGGCGCCCTGATGTTTCTGGATCTGGACAACTTCAAACCGCTCAACGACGCGTACGGTCACGATGCAGGCGATCTGCTGCTGATTGAAGTGGCGCGCCGCATCAGCACTTGCGTGCGCGAAGTGGACACCGTCGCGCGATTTGGCGGCGACGAATTCGTGGTCATGCTCAGTGATCTGGATATCGACAAGGCCGAGTCCGTCGTGCAGGCCGGCATCGTTGCGGAAAAAATCCGCAGCAGCCTGGCCGAGCCCTATGTGCTCACGCTGCGGCAGGGCAAGGAACAACAGACCATCGTGCACCGTTGTACGACGAGCATAGGCGTGGTGCTGTTCATCAATCACGAAGCCGCTCTGGAAGAGCTCATCAAATGGGCGGACAGTGCGATGTATATGGCGAAAAACGGCGGGCGCAACACGATCCGCTTCTTCAATCCGCCCACCGGGTTGACGCAGGCGGTACGGGGGAAAAATGTCTGAACCCCTGCGCATATTGATGCTGGAAGACACGCAGAGCGACGCGGAACTGGCGGAGCACAAACTGCGCAAGGCGGGCATTGCCTTTACCGCCATGCGCGTGGAATCGCGGGAAGCGTTCGTTCGGGCGCTGGCGGAATTCCATCCGGACATCGTTCTTTCCGATTACAACCTGCCCGATTTCAACGGTCTGGCCGCGCTGGAGATCGTGCAGCGCGAGCATCCCGAAATACCCGTCATCATGGTCACGGGCGCCCTCGCCGATTTTGACGCGGTGGAACTGATCCAGGCGGGCGCCAAGGATTATGTGCTGAAAGACCGGCTGGCCCGGCTGGCGCCCGCCGTGCAGCGGGCGCTGTCGGCGGCGCAGGGAGAAATGGCGCGCAAGCAGGCTGAAAAGGCATTGCGCGAAAGCGAAGCCAAATTCCGCGTGATGGTGGAAACCAGCAGCGACTGGGTATGGGAGATCAACGATCAGGGCGTCTATACCTATGCCAGCCCGCAGGTGCGAGATCTGCTGGGGTACGAGGTCGGGGAAGTCATCGGCAAGTCGCCGTTCGACCTGATGCCGTTGGACGAGGCCGAGCAGGTCAGGGAAAGATTCAAAGCCTTCGAGACGGAACGCAAGCCTTTCCGTCTGCTGGAAAACGCCAATCTGCACAAGAACGGTCGTATCGTGTTTCTGGAATCCAGCGGCGCCCCGGTCTTCGATGCACAAGGCGTTTTCAGGGGATATCGCGGAATCGACCGCGACATCACCGAACGCAAGCAGGCCGAGGAGGAGCGCAGGCTGATTGCAAAAAGGCTGGGGCAAACCCTGTCGCAAACGATCAACGCCATTGCCGCCATGGTTGAAGCGCGCGACCCCTATACTGCGGGGCATCAACGGCGCGTGGCGGCGCTCGCCTGCGCTATTGCCGGCGACATGGGGTTTTCCGCCGACAGGATACACGGCCTCGATCTGGCCGCCACCATTCACGATCTGGGCAAGATTCGCATTCCCTCTGAAATTCTCAGCAAGCCGGGGCAACTGAGCAAAGTGGAATACGAGTTGATCAAGCTCCATCCCCAGGCGGGCTACGACATCATCAAGAACGTGCAATTTCACTGGTGGCCAGTTGCGGAAATGGTGCTGCAGCACCACGAGCGTCTGGACGGCTCGGGTTATCCGCAGGGACTGAAGGGCGACCAGATACTGCCTGAAGCGAACATCCTGGCCGTGGCCGATGTGGTGGAAGCGATGATGACGCACCGGCCCTATCGTGCCGGCCTTGGCGAGGAAGCCGCGCTGGATGAAATCGTCCGGAATCGCGGTGTGCTGTACGACCCGGCAGTGGTGGATAGTTGCATCGCCCTGTTCAGGGACAAGAAGTTCGAATTCGAATTCAACTAGCAGATCCGGCGCGTCGCAGCCGCAAATAGCACCGGCAGTAGCAACCGCAGGAAACCATCCTTGCGGCCGAATCGAAAAAAATAGACAAGCACAACGCTTGCGAGTTTTACAGGAGGAATAACATGTCTATCCGCGCCCGAATTGCGCTTCTGGCGTTCGTCGCCATTCTGAGCGTTATCGCAGCCTTGTTTGCGCAGTACCGAACCATACGCGGCGAGGTCGATGCACTCCACGAACAGAAGCTCGCCTACGTTCAGGCCCAGACCAAATCCGGACTCGTGCACGTCTTGCAGAAGGAGCGCGGGCTCAGCGCCGCGATGCTCGCCAGCCCGTCGGCGACTCGCGAGGCCGAGTTGCGCAAGCAGTACGCCGAAACGGATGCGATCCTGGCGCAGATGAGTGCCACGGAGTTGCGCGAAAAATTGCTTGTCGTGCGGCAGCAGGTCGGCGCCCGCAAGACTGCCTGGGCAGAAGTGCGCGATTTTTACACCTCCCATATTGACGACGCGCTGGACGCGATTGCAACGGGCGTCGTGGCGGAGAAATCGCCGAATACGACCATGCACACGGCGATTATCGAGCTGGCACTGGCCAGGGAAAACATGGGTTTGCTGCGCGCCACGATCAACGGCATCTATTCCAGCGGGGCCGACAACCTGGAAGATGTGACTTACCTGGCTGCGGAATACGGCAAATTCCGGCATCATCTGCGCGTATTTCAGCGCAATCTGAAAACGCTGGTACCCGTGGCCGCGACAGACGAATTGCTGGCCGCACCTTACGGCGCGGTCGTGGTGCAAGTCGAAGAAATATTGCAGCGCGGACCGAAGGCGATCTGGAACCGCTCGAATGCACAGTGGTGGGCCGATGCGACGCGCGTGATAGACAATTTCAAGGCGACGGAAGACAGGCTTTACGACAAACTGTTCCGATCTGCGGACAGTGATATCGCGCAGAAGGAACAGGAACTCAGAAGTTACGGCGTATCCGCAATCGGCCTGGGGCTGGCCGTCGCGCTACTGACCGCGTTCACGATCCTGCGTATTTTGCGGGCGCTGGGCGTGCTGATCACCACGCTGGACGACGTGATACGCAGCGAGAACTATTCGATACGCATCAGCGGCGAATCACCGAAGGACGAGTTCGGACGCATCAGCCTTTCTTTGAACAACCTGCTCGATTTCACCGACACCCTGATCGCCGACAAGGAAACGCTGGCTTCCACCGACCTGCTGACGGGCGTGCTGAATCGCCGCAGTTTTCTCGAAGTGGCGACGCGGGAAATCAGCCGGGCAGACCGCTACGAGACCCGTTTCGCGCTGGTCTTCATCGACATCGACCATTTCAAGCTGATCAACGACAACCACGGGCACGCCGCCGGGGATGAGGCGCTGATCCACTTCGTCCATGTGTTGCGGCGCGATCTGCGTGAAGCCGACCTGCTCGCGCGCTGGGGCGGGGAAGAGTTCGTCATCCTCGTGCCGGAAGCCGGCCTGGAACAGGGATACCAGCTTGCAGACAAACTGTGCGCGGAAGTGTCGTGCTCGTTCTTCCCCGGCACGGGCCGCGTCACGTGCAGCATGGGCGTGGCCGAACGGCGGCCGGGCGAGTCTTTCGAGGATTTGTGCCGGCGCGCCGATACGGCGCTCTACCAGGCCAAGGCTGCGGGGCGCAACCGGGTGTGCAGGGCGGCCTGACCGGGGCAGCATGTCGTACTGCAACAAATAGCGGACATGTTGTTTGGTGCTAAATGTAGTCATGTCTTCACGTAGGTTGGGCAAAGCGTAGCGTGCCCAACTGGCATTGTTGTCAATGTTGGGCACGCTACGCTTCCCCCGCAAGGGGGAGGCCGATGGGTCCCAACGGCTGCGCCGTTACCCATTCGCTCTGCCCAACCTACACGCTAACCTGGGCTCACGTTCGCGCCGGAGTGATCAGTTGTACAATCGCTAGCCCGCCTTTCCCGGGCGCAACCGATCAAAGACAGTCATGGCAAAAGCAAAAACCATCTATAGCTGCACCGAATGCGGCGGGCAATCCCCCAAATGGCAAGGCCAGTGCCCGCATTGCGGCGAGTGGAACACGCTGGTCGAAGCGGTCGCAGACGCCGCACCGGCAGCCGGCAAGAACCGCTACAGCGCGCTGGCGGCCTCGGGCAAATTGCAGCAGTTGGCCGAAGTGGAAGCGAGCGAGGTGTCGCGCACGCCCACCGGCATCGCCGAATTCGACCGCGTGCTGGGCGGCGGGCTGGTGGAAGGCGGCGTGGTGCTGATAGGCGGCGATCCCGGCATCGGCAAATCCACGCTGTTGTTGCAGGCACTGGCGCATCTCTCCATCACCAAAAAAGTCCTCTACGTGAGCGGCGAAGAATCGGCGCAGCAGATCGCGCTGCGCGCCAAGCGTCTGGCGCTGGACGCGCGCGAAGTGCACCTGCTTCCCGAAATCCAACTCGAAAAAATCCAGGCCACCGTCGCCCACGAGAAGCCGGACGTGGTGGTGATCGACTCCATCCAGACCGTGTATTCCGAACAACTCACCAGCGCCCCCGGCTCGGTGGCGCAGGTGCGCGAATGCGCGGCGCAGCTCACGCGCCTGGCCAAGAGCAGCGGCGTCACCATCATCCTCGTCGGCCATGTGACCAAGGAAGGCGCGCTGGCCGGACCGCGTGTGCTCGAACACATCGTCGACACCGTGCTGTATTTCGAGGGCGACACCCATTCCAGCTTCCGCCTGATCCGCGCATTCAAGAACCGCTTCGGCGCGGTGAATGAGTTGGGCGTGTTCGCCATGACCGAAAAAGGCCTGCGCGAAGTGAGCAATCCGTCCGCGCTGTTCCTGTCGCAGCACGGCGCGCAAGTGCCCGGCTCGTGCGTCATGGTCACGCAGGAAGGCACGCGCCCGCTGCTGGTGGAGATACAGGCGCTGCTTGACGAAGCGCATTCGCCCGTGCCGCGCCGCCTGTCGCTGGGTCTGGAACAGAATCGTTTGGCCATGTTGCTGGCCGTGTTGCACCGCCATGCGGGCATCGCCTGCTTCGACCAGGACGTGTTCATCAACGCCGTGGGCGGCGTGAAGATCACCGAACCGGGCGCCGATCTCGCCGTGCTGCTCGCGATTGTTTCCAGCCTGCGCAATAAACCGCTACCGGAAAAAATGGTGGTGTTCGGCGAAGTCGGCCTTGCCGGAGAAGTGCGTCCCGTGCAACGCGGACAGGAGCGTTTGAAGGAGGCCGCCAAACTCGGCTTCACCCACGCCATCATCCCCAAAGCCAACGCGCCAAAGCACAAGATCGAGGGTATGGAGGTCATCGCGGTGGAGCGGGTGGATGAGGCGGTGGAGAAGATGCGCTAATGTAGTGTTGCAGGCTGTTTGGTACTTGTTAATTCGGCCAATAATTACGAAACATATGTGCAGATATGTAGGTTGGGCAAAGCGTAGCGTGCCCAACAGGCATCCTTGTCAATGTTGGGCACGCTACGCTTTGCCCAACCTACATGAATACATGACCGCAGTTTCGTAGACCTGCATCGAACAGGGAAAAACCCGAATGCGGCGCTGTGGTAAAGTGGCAAGGGCCGGATTGCAGCGGCGTGCAGTTTTTCTCTACAGGCAATGATAATTAACCTGACGATTTTCCGGTATTTCTCTCGGCATAACCCGCTGCTCCGGGTTGTGCTGCTTTTCCTGCTTTCGATTGTGATTCCGCCCGCTGCAGCCGAAACCGCCCCACCGGTGCGGATCGGCGTGCTGGCGTTCCGTCCCAAACCGATCACGCTGGAGCAGTGGCAGCCGCTGGTGGGGATATTCAAGCGCGCCATGCCGCAGCGCGATTTTGTGATCGAGGCGCTGACGCTGACCGAATTGGAAAAAGCGGTTGCGGCGCGCGAAGTCGATTTTGTGCTCACCAATCCCGGCCATTATGTTTTCTTGAGCAAGCGCTTCGGTTTGTCCTCGGCCATCGCCACTCTGGTCGTCGATGAAAGCGGCAAACCGACGCGGTCGTTCGGCGGGGTCATTTTCACGCGGGCGGACGAAATCAGGATTGATACGCTGGCATCGCTGCGCGGAAAAAAGATCGCCACGGTGGGCACCGATTCCCTGGGGGCCTATCAGATGCAGGTATACGAAATGAGGCGCCAGGGAATCCGGCTGCCGCAGGACGCCACGATGATCGTCACCGGGCAGCCGCAGGACAAGGTGGTCGAAGCGGTGCTTTCCGGTCAGGCCGACGCCGGATTCGTGCGTACCGGCGTGCTGGAATCGTTGCAGCGCGAGGGCAAGCTGGATATGGCGCGGATCAAGGTCGTCAACAGCCAGTATGAGTCGCGCTTCCCGGTGGAGGTTTCCACGCGCCTTTATCCGGAATGGCCGTTTGCCGCACTTCCGCGCACGGATGAGCGCCTCGCCAAGCATGTTGCGGCATCACTGTTCCTGCTGGAGGAAAATTCCGCCGCAGCCAAAACGATGAAAGTTTACGGTTTCGTCATCCCCGGAGACTACTCCACCGTGGCCGATGTGCTGCGCGAGTTGCGCGCCCCCCCGTTCGAAGAAGTCCCGCTGTTCACGCTCGAAGATGTGGTGAGCCAGTACCGCTGGCAGATTTTGCTGGGACTGGCTGCGGGCGGTCTGGTCGTATTCCTGTTTCTGCATCTGCTGTGGACCAAGCGCAAACTGCACGAGGAACATCATCTGGTCCTGCACCAGCAGCACCAGATGCGGCAGATGGCTTTCTACGACGTGCTCACCATGCTGCCGAACCGCCGACTGCTGTACGACCGGCTGGGCCAGGCCATCGCCACCAACAGGCGCAGCAATCGCTATGCCGCCCTGATGTTCCTCGATCTGGACAATTTCAAGCCGCTCAACGATGCGCACGGCCACGAAGTCGGCGACCTGCTGCTGATTGAGGCGGCGCGGCGCCTGAAAGGGTGCGTGCGCGAGATCGACACGGTGGCGCGCCTGGGGGGCGACGAGTTCGTCGTGTTGCTGTCCGAGCTGGCGCCGCGCAGGGATGAGTCCGTCGTGCAGGCCGGAATCATCGCCGAGAAGGTTCGCGCCGCACTGGCAAGTCCCTATCATCTGACGATCGAACGTGAAGACCAGCCGGATACCATCGTCGAGCATCATTGCAGCGCGAGTGTCGGCGTGACCCTGTTCTTGAACCATCAGATCGAGCCGGAGGAAATCCTGCATCGCGCCGACGTGGCCATGTACAAAGCGAAGGAGCTCGGGCGCAACCGTATCCAGTTCAGCGATGAAACGGTTTAGCGCGGTTTCTCACTGCTCGGCAGCCCCTATTCTTCAAGACACATCCTGCACGAACCTGACACCATGACCAAGCAATCCATTAACGATCCCCGCTGGACCCATCATCACGTTTTCAACACGGGCAATGCTGCCGCCGAGCGCGGCACGCGCGCCGTGATGTGGATTACTGCCGTCATGATGGTGGTCGAGATCGTGGCCGGCTGGTGGTTCAACTCCATGGCGTTGCTGGCGGACGGCTGGCATATGAGTTCGCATGCTTTCGCCATCGGCCTGAGCGCTTATGCCTACAGCGCGGCGCGGCGTTATGCGCAGGACCCGCGCTTCGCCTTCGGCACCTGGAAAATCGAGATACTGGGCGGCTTTGCCAGCGCCATTTTCCTGCTTGGCGTTGCCGCCATGATGGTGATCAGTTCGGTCGAGCGCCTGTTTTCGCCGCAGCCCATCCATTATCAGGAAGCGATTATCGTCGCGGTGATCGGCCTGCTGGTGAACGTCGTGTGCGCCGTCATTCTCGGCAAATCGCAGGGCGGACATCACCATCACGAGCACGCCGGGCATGATCACCATCACGATCACCACCACCACCATCACGACCTGAACCTGAAATCGGCCTATCTGCACGTCATCGCTGATGCGGCGACGTCGGTGCTGGCCATCGTTGCGCTGGCGGGCGGCCTGGCCTACGGCTGGTCGTGGCTGGACCCCGCGATGGGCATCGTCGGCGCGGCACTGGTGGCGAGCTGGGCCAAGGGGCTGTTGATCGATACCGGCAAGGTACTGCTGGATCGGGAGATGGATCATCCTGTCGTGGACGAGATACGCGAAGTCATCGAGCTGCCCGGACATCCCGATGCAACCCGCATCGTTGACCTGCATGTATGGCGAGTCGGAGCGGAGGCCTATGCCTGCGCCATCAGCCTGGTGACGCACAGCGAAACGCTCACGCCGGATGAGGTGCGGGATCTGCTGGGTCAACATGAAGAGATCGTGCATACGACGATAGAGATACATCGCTATTGATGCGCGGTTTTCTGCGGCGCCGTCCGGAAGGCCAAGGAAGCGTTGCTTTAATCCGTTCGCCCTGCACCCGCAAGGGGGCCGTGGCTGTAAGGGGCATTCGCCCCAACAGCACACGCTCAGCCTGTCGAAGGGCATTGGAGTTACCTGGTTGAATCGATTTATTCCTCCGTTCATGGTTCGACAAGCTCTGATGGAACTACTAAGTATTGACTAAGCACGATGCCCCTGTGCTAAGTCACTACTTAACCACGAAGGGAGGAATAAATCAGCACTTCCCTAAAAGACGAGCAGTTGCGATAGCCTGCTCTCGAACTCTTCTATGGAAACGGGCTCGGCGTACAAATATCCCTGGTAGGCAACGCAGCCCCGCAATTCCAGAAACTCGCGCTGCGCTTCGGTCTCCACACCCTCTGCAATTACATCCATGCCCAGGCTGCGCGCCATCGAAATGATGGTCTGCACGATGGCCGCGTCTTGCAGGTCGGTGGTGATATCGCGCACGAATGACTGGTCGATCTTGAGTTGGCTGATGGGCAGGCGGCTGAGGTAGGACAGCGACGAATACCCGGTTCCGAAATCGTCCATGGCGAACTTCACGCCCAGTTGCTTCAGTTCCGTCATTTTGCGGATGCTGTCGTCGATATTGTCCAGCACCATGCTTTCCGTCAGTTCCAGCTTTAACAGCGTCGCGTCGATGCCATACGTGCGCAGCACATCGCGCACCTGGGGGACGAAGGCGGTTTCGCGGAATTGCCGGGCACTGACATTGATCGCAATGCTGAGGCTGCCCAGTATCGGGTCGTCCTGCCAGCGGAGCAGTTGCGCGCATGCCGCCTGCAGAACCCAATTGCCTATGGACAGGATCAGGCCCGACTCTTCGGCAACCGGAATGAACTGGGCGGGCGGCACGCTGCCGAGTTGGGGATGGGTCCAGCGCAGCAGGGCTTCTGCACCGATAGGCCGGCCCGAGCAATTCATCTGCACCTGGTAGTGCAGCGTGAGTTCGTTGCGCTCCAGCGCCGTGCGCAGCGCGCTTTCCAGTTGGTTGCGCTGTTCCAGTGTTTCCTGCATGGAGGCATCGAAGAAGCAAATCGTGTTTCGTCCTTTGGCCTTTGCCTGGTACATGGCGGCATCCACATGGGCCAGCAATCTTTCCTGGGTGTCCGAATGGCCGCGGAACAGGATGATGCCGATGCTGGAACTGGTGTAGTGCTCGGTGTTATCCAGTTGGTAGGGCAGGCTCAATTCGTGGCGGATGTTTTCCGCGATCGCTTCGGCCTGGATGGCTGCCCCGTTGCTGTCGCCGCTCAGCCGGTTCAGCACGATCAGGAATTCGTCTCCGCCCATGCGGGCAATGGTGTCCTCTTCGCGCACGCAGGCGCGCAGGCGGTTTGCCACTTCGATCAGCAGCTTGTCGCCCATGCTGTGGCCGAAAGTGTCGTTCAGCCGCTTGAACTGATCCAGGTCGAGCGAAAGCAGCGCGCCGTGTTGTCCACTGCGGGAGGTGGAGGAAATCGCCTGCCGGAAACGGTCCGAAAACAGGCGGCGGTTCGGCAGGTTGGTCAGCATGTCGAAGTTGGCTTGTGCCCAGATCAGGTCGTCCTGGCGCTTCTTTTCCGTGATGTCGGAAAACTGCCCCACATATCTGAAAACGCTGCCGTCGGCGCGGCGAATGACGCTGATGCTGAGCCACTTTGCATGCAGGTTGCCGTTCTTCAGCAGATCCCACACCTCGCCTTGCCAATGCCCGGATTCATGTATGGATTGCCACATTTGCTCGTAAAACGCCGGGTCGTGTTTGCCGGATTGGAAGATGGCGGGATTCTTGCCGCGAACCTCTTCCAGCGTGTACCCGGTGATGCGTGTGAATGCCGGATTGACGTCCATGATGCAATTGTTTTCGTCCGTCACCAGAATGCCGTCGTTGCTTGCCTGATAGACGGAAGAGGCCAGTTTCAGCGCTTCGTCCTTCTGCCTGTGTTCGGATGTGTCTTCAAACACCACCACCGCGCCCTCCAGCACGCCCTCGCGCAGCACGGGGTAGGAAGAGAAGCTGACCGGGAAATTGCTGCCGTCCTTGCGCCATAGCACTTCGTCGATTTCAACGCGGGGTTTGCCGTCGCTCAGCGTGGCATGCATCGGGCAATTGCCGGACTCGCAGCGTGTACCGTCGGCATGCGAGTGATGCACGGTGTCATGCATGGATTTGCCGATGAGATCATCCGGCAAATAGCCGAGCATGCTGGCCGCGGAATAATTGACGAAAGTGGTCTTACCGTCCGTGCTCAGTCCCCAGATGCCGTTGTTGACCGAGGACAGCAGCAGTTTCAGACGTTCTTCGCTCTCCATCAGCGTGTTTCGTGCTTTGCGCACGGAACGCAGATAGAAATATACGGCCCCGGCAATCAGGATCGCAATGCAGCCCAGCAAACCAATCAGCGCGAAATACCCCTGTTGCTGCCGTTCGAGGAGCGGGAAAGTGGTCAGGTCGCTTTCCGTGTGCACTGTCAGTCCGTATTCCGGCAACGCAGTCGAGGCCAGGATATGCGGGAGGTCGTCCCCCTTGCTTTTTTGCAGTCGGCTATCGGGAAAGCCTTTCCAGGGCTCGTCTCCGATTCTGGAAAAACTGAACTTCTGGTATTGGGACAGCTTGTCCAGCGTGCTCATGCCATCCACTGTTGCGTTGGCAACGGTCATCATCAATTTAGCCGGGTCATGCGCGAGGATAACGACGCCGTTGGAGTCGGACACATAGGCGTCCGCATTGCTCGTCAGGAACGACAGAGAATTCAGGTCGATCTTGGAAACAAGGGCGCCCATGAAACGGCCGTTCACTTCGATAGGTGCCGAAAAATACAGCCCGGGGATATTGGTGGTCTGGCCCATGGCATGTTGCATGCTGCGGCGGCCGTTGCGCGCCTCGGCGAACCACTGGCGGTCTGCGAAATTCGTCCCGATCGGGGTGCCGGGAATGTTCCAGTTGCTTGCCGCTATGCAATCCCCTGCGGCGTTGACCACATAGATCAAATCGATACCCAGCGAACCCTGGATCAACTCCAGATAGGCGTTCAGATCGTTCAGCACCGGGTCGGCAGCCCAGCGTTTGAGCGTATCGTCCCGGGCCAAATCCGAGGGATGCGGATTCGGTCCGAATTTGTTGACCGCGTTCCCGACCCGCACCGCATGCTGGAAAGCGTTTGGAATGCCCGCGACAAAATGCAGATTCCGGCGGAAGCTGTCGGCCAAGTCCAGAGAATTGTTTTGGGCGCGGATTTGGTTCTTCTCGATCAGGGATTCGAACTCATGGGCGAAGTGTTGTTTCGAGATATGCCAGGCCGCCGTTACCCAGGCGAGCAGGAGCAACAGCAAGAATATAACCACATGACGTTTTTTGATTTCGAAAGGCCGTAGCATGTATTGACCATGTCCCGTTAATTGTGGGTCGGATTCAGGAGCCGATTACGCTACGGCCAACACTGGATCGACGGAAAATAAAACACCTGCGATCCAACACTAACAACGATGTTCTACTCCAACAATACGGTGAACAATGTAGTTTTGCGTCTTGATCATGTTACGGTTGGCTCAAATCGTTTCTGGTCAAAAAAACAGCACAAAAAATTAACGCAAATTTGATGTTCGTGATGCAGGCACGGCATTCGGCCTGATGCGGATAGGGGTTTTCAAAACAGGGCAGATTGGGCACGTCGTTGGTACCCACGCCGTCAGCCTTCAGCCGAACGGAGTTCCTTCAGCGATTCGCGCAACACATGCAATGCCGAGTGCCGGAAACCGCGCGACTCGCGCCGTAGCAAGCCGGTAGGTGTCCCCGTCATTGACTTTGAAAATTGATATGGCACACTCCGGTCATGCGCACCTGCCTGTTTTTTTTCCTCGCCCTATTGCTCTCGCTGAACGCGGCTAACGCGACAGCGGTGGGCGTGTGCGACGCGCTGGAGCAGACGCATACCCACGGTTTGCATATCGGACATCATAGCCACGATCACGATGCTCCTTCGCCCGGCACCGGCACTGCGGATCAATATTCCTGCCATGACCATGCCCACCCCAGTTTTTCCTATATCTTGCCCGACGGTGTCGGTGTGACACCGTTTGAGGGAAAACGGCTCCATTTTGCATCTCCACCCGGGGCTTTCGTCCCGACAGTTCAGACTCCTCCCTATCACCCCCCCAGGTCAATGCCCGTCTGATCCGGCGGGACGCACCTTGTAATCTCATGTCGCACTAAGCGACGCCATCGTCTCGCCGAATTCCTTTTTCGTTTCATCAGGAGAATTCGATGCTCAGATATCTATTGCCGCTGGGGTTGGCGGCATTTATTTCCTTTCCTGTTCATGCACAGCCAACGGCTGCCGCGTGGACATTCGCAGACAGCGTAAAGCGTGCACTCGACGTGGCGCCCGAACTGCGTGCCGCCGAGGCTGACATCAGCGGGCGCACGGCCGAGCTGAGTCAGGCCGGGTCTTGGCCGAATCCGACGCTTGACCTGAATGCCGACGACCGGCTCGGACTGGAGGAAGGGCGCGGCGGAATCAATATGTCCGGCATCGCACTGAGCCAGCCATTGCCGATGCGGCGTCTCGCGCGGCAGCGCACCGTTGCCGAGGCGAACCTTGCGAGTGCAAACGCGAATCTTCGTTACCAGCAACTGCTGCTCGAACGCGAAGTCGCCCGTGTTTTTCATGCGCTGCAAATGGCAACAGCCCAACGCACGCTTGCCGAAGAACGGCTGCAACTCGTTGCCGAATCCCCCAACGCCTCGCGCAAGTTCGGAGCGGACCGGCTGGTACGCTATCTCACGCCACTCGAACGGCAACGGCTGTCCATACTGAACGAAGAGGCCGGCCAGGCACTGGTCGTGGCGGAGCGGGAATGGCAGAAAGCACTCATTGATTTCCGTGCGCTGCTTGCGCTTCCGGCTGGAGCGCCGGCAGAACCGGCTGCGCTGTTGCCTGCGGCAACGCCCGTTAATCCGGAAACGCTGGTTCGCGCATTGGATGACCATCCGGCACTGGCGGCGACACGCAAGGAGGCCGATGCTGCTCAGGCGGCGATAGCGGTCGCCGAGTCGCAACGCTTCGCCGACCCCGTGCTGAACCTGTACAGCGAGCGCAACTATATCGGCGGCGAGCGGCGCAACGTGACCGGCGTGGGCGTCAGCGTGGAAATCCCCCTGTGGAATACCGGCAATGGCAAGCTTGCCCAGGCGCGTGCCGATGCCGAACGCGCACGGGCCAAGCTCGATGCGCTCAGCCGCGATGCCCGCAGCCGCCTGGAGCAAGCGCACACGCAACTGGCACAACTGCTCGGGCAGACCGAGCGGCTGCGCCTCAAGCTGCTCGAACCCGCGCGCGAGTTGTACACACTCACGCGCCGTGGCTTTGCTGCAGGCGAACTCAATGTGCTGGCTCTGGTGGATGCCAACAATTCCTTTTTCGATGCCCGCGCGCGCCACCTCGAACTGCAATATGAAAGCGCGCTCGCTGCTGCCGATTTGCGCCTGGCGTCCGGAATCTCTGTGCTCAATCCTTCGCCGGGAGTTGCACCATGATTGCATCCTTGATCCGTTTTGCGCTGATTCAGCGCCTGATGATGTTGCTTGTCGCCGTGGCGGTGGTCGCAGGCGGGCTGTGGGCGTTCCATACGCTTCCTATCGACGCCTTTCCCGACATTTCGCCGCCGCAGGTGCAGGTGCTCGTCAAGGCGCCCGGTCTTGCACCGACCGAAGTCGAGTCGCGCATCGCTTTTCCGATCGAGACGGAGATGCAGGGCATCCCGCGCCTGAAACTGCTGCGCTCGACCACCAAATATGCGATCTCCAATATCGTTATCGACTTCGAGGACGGTACCGACATCTACTGGGCACGCCAGCAGGTGGCGGAGCGACTGAACCAGGCGAAGGATGCCTTGCCGCAGGATGCCGAAGTGGTACTCGCGCCGATAGCCACTCCCTTGAGCGACATCTATATGTATCGCGTCCGGGGCGAGAGCTATTCGAGCAGCGAACTGCGCACCATCCAGGATTGGGTGATCCGGCCGCAATTGCGCGCCGTGGACCGGGTGGCCGACGTGAATGCGATGGGCGGCTTTGTGCGCGCATTCGAAGTGCGCCCCGATCCCGGCAAACTCGCCGCACAAGGTTTGGCCATCGACGATCTGGAACACGCCATCGCGCGCAATAACCGCAATGCCGGCGGAGATCGCGTCAACCGCGAAAACAAAATGCTGCTGGTGCGCACCGTCGGGCAACTCGTGAACGCCGGCGACATTCGCCGCATTACCGTCGTGACGCGCAGCGGCGTGCCGGTGCGCATTGGCGATGTCGCGCGAGTGGAGGAGGGGGCGCTGGTGCGCTACGGCGGCGTCACGGCGGATGGCGCAGGCGAAATCGTGACCGGTCTCGTGCTGTTGCGTGTCGGCGCCAATAGCCGCATCGTGGCGGAAGCGGTCAAGCAAGAGCTCGCACGTCTTGCGCCCACCCTGCCGAAAGGCCTCTCCATCGAGTCATACTATGATCGCACCGATCTGATTGACGAAGCCGTACTCACGGTGGAGAAGGCGCTTGGCGAGGCGGTGGTGCTGGTGATCCTGGTGCTGATCGTGCTGCTCGGCAATTTGCGCGCGGCACTTACCGTGGCGCTGATCCTGCCGTTGACGGTACTGTTCACCTTCATCCTGATGAAACTGTTCGGCGTCAGCGCCAACCTCATGTCGCTCGGCGGTCTTGCGATTGCCATCGGCATTCTGGTGGATGCGGCAGTGGTGGTGGTTGAGAACGTGCATACGCAACTGGCGCATGCACCCAAGGGGGTGAACCGATTGCATCTGGTGTATCGCGCCACGGTTGATGTTTCCACCCCGGTGCTGTCCGGCATCCTGATCATAGTCATCGTTTTCTTGCCGCTTTTCTCGCTCACCGGGCTCGAAGGCCGCATGTTCGGGCCGCTTGCGCAGACCATCGTATTCGCCCTCATGGCTTCACTGCTGCTGTCGCTCAGCGTGATTCCGGTGCTGGCAAGCTTCCTCATGCGCTCCGGCGCACACGGCGAAGACCGCTTGCTGGCCGCAATCAAGCGCGTTTACCTGCCGACGATGCGTTGGGCGCTTGAGTACCGCAAGAGCGCGGTGGCCGGGGCGCTTGTGCTGCTGCTGGCTGCTGCTGCGTTGTTTCCCTTCATCGGCAAGGAATTCATGCCCACGATGGACGAGGGAAAAACCGTCGTGAACCTCGAAAAGGCATCCGACATCTCGCTCGAAGCATCGCTTGCACTGGACCGGCCGATCCAGAAAGCCATACTGGAAATTCCGGAGGTCACCGGCATGATCTGCCGCAGCGGCGCCGACGAACTGCAGCTCGATCCGATGGGTTTCTATCAGACCGACTGTTTCCTGCAAACCAAACCGCGCGCGGATTGGGGCTACGATCTGGAAGTCTTTCAGGAAAAGTTGCGAGAGAAACTGGCCCCCTTCGAGGAACTGGGCGTCGAGGCGGGCTTTAGTCAGCCTATCGACATGCGCGTTTCGGAAATGCTCTCCGGGGTGCGGGCCGATGTCGCCATCAAACTCTTCGGTGACGATTTCGCCGTGCTTGAAGAACTGTCCGGCAAGATCGAGGAAATCGTTCAGCGTACCCGGGGTGCCAGCGACATATTTCGGGCGCGCCTTTCCGGGCAGGGTTATCTCACGGTCGCCATCAACTCGGACAAACTCGCGCGTTACGGTCTCAATAACGAGGACGTGAATGCCGTGGTCGAAACCGCAGTCGGCGGCAAGGTGGTGACCGAGATCATCGAAGGCAGCCGGCGCTTTGGCGTGCTGGTGCGCTACCCTGAGGCGGCGCGTGCCTCGCCTGCGGCAATCAAGGCGCTCCACATCAAAACCGCCGGCGGCGCGATGGTGCCGCTCGGTGCAGTCGCCGATGTGAGCGAAGTCGACGGACCGGTGCTGATCCAGCGCGAAGCGGCGCGGCGCCTTGTCGCTGTGCGCACCAACGTCGAGGGGCGCGATGTCGTGAGTTTCGTCGAAGAACTGAGGGCAGCCATCGGCCGCGAGGTGAAACTGCCGGAAGGTTACCGCATCGACTACGGCGGGCAGTTCGAGAATCAGCAGCGCGCAGCGCAGCGCCTGGGGGTGGTCGTGCCGGTGTCGATCGCGCTGATCTTCTTCATGCTGTTCTCGACCTTCCGCTCGATACGCCAGGCGGGACTCATCATCCTTAACATCCCGTTTGCATTGATCGGCGGCGTGGTGAGCCTGTTCTTTTCCGGGCTGTATCTGTCGGTGCCGGCCTCGGTGGGCTTCATCACGCTGTTCGGCGTGGCCGTGCTGAACGGTGTGGTGATGGTGGCCTACATCAATCAACTGCGCGAAACCGGGCGCACGGTGCTGCAAGCGGTGCAGGAAGGCGCGGAACGCCGCTTGCGGCCGGTGTTGATGACGGCGCTCATCGCCAGTCTCGGCCTGGTGCCGATGCTGCTGGCCACCGGACCCGGATCAGAGCTGCAACGGCCGCTGGCCGTGGTGGTGATCGGCGGGCTGTTCACCTCCACGCTGCTGACGCTGGTGTTGCTGCCCACACTCTATGCTTGGATCGAGACACGTTCTGAGCAGCGCATCCGGAATTCGCAAAGGAGAAAAATATGAAGAATCTCACGTTGATTGTCCACGCCGATATTCAACGGGCGTTGGCCGATACCCTGCACGGCCTTGAGCAAGTGACGGGATTTACGTTCACCCAGGTTGAAGGGCACACCACGCAGGACGAGTACGATCCGTCGCTTTCCGCACGCGACCGCGTAATCGGCTACACCCCGCACGTGCGCGTCGATATTCTGCTCAGGGATGAGGATGTGGATGCTGTACTGCTGGCGTTGCGCGCTGCGGACTGTGGCCTGGCCGGGCGCGGCACCTATCAACTGGTTTCGGTAGAGCGGCAGGGGCAGTTATGAGGGCGGTAGGTCTGCCTGTCGCACGTCGTGGAGTTTTCTGGCGGCGTGTTCTTGTTGTACCTTTTATCCACAAAAAATCAGGCCAACAGGCAGGCATGAATACAACGTACTAACTCAAATTCAATATTGTTGGCTTCGGTTGCGCTGCCGGTGAACACAATTTCATTCGGCCTGGCATAGATAAGCTCGGCGACCGATGCGCGTGCTTCGGCGACGGCTTGCCGGGCGGACAAACCATATACATGCGTCGAGGAAGGATTGCCGAAATGCACGTCCAGGAACGGCTGGATCGCATCGGCCACCTCCAGCGCCACCGGTGTGGTCGCGTTGTAATCGAGATAGATCGGCGACGTCATGCGGGACTTTCCTGCAGACGCAATCGCCGCTCGATGCTCAGCGTCAACAGTAGCGCAATGACCAGCAAAGGCACTACCGTCAGGTTCAGCGCGATCCAGCCGAAGCGGTCATAGAACCAACCGGCAGAGAGTGTGGCAGCGGCGGCCAGGCCGAAGATGGTCGACTCGTTGATTGCCTGAACCCGCAATTGTTCGGAGGGGCGATACGTCTGGGTGAGCAGTGTCGTGCCACCGATGAAAGCGAAGTTCCATCCCACGCCGAGCAGGATCAGCGCCGACAGGAAATGCAGGAACTCGATCCCGAGCAGGCTGACGACGACGTGCCCCAGCAGCAGAACGAAACCTATCTGCATGATCCGTGGCGCGCCGTGACGCTTGATCAGCGAACCGGTGAAGAAAGAGGGCGCGAACATCCCGACGACATGCCACTGGATGACTGGCGTGATGCTGGTTCCCGGCAAGCCGCAACCCAGTATTGCCAGCGGTGTGGCCGTCATCACCATGATCATCACCGCATAACCGATTGCCGCCCCCAGAATGGATACCTGCAACGTGGGCTGGGCGAGTATCTCGCGCAAAGGTCGCGGGGCAACGGAGTGGGCAACCGCGACAGGTTTGAGACGAACCTGCGAAAGCACGGCGAGTGCGAGCAGGCTGAGTGCACCCTGTGCCAGGTAGGAGCCGACGAACAGGCTGCCGATTATCCAGTCACGGCCCCATTGGCCCAGTTGCGGGCCGAGGAACGCGGCGACGATACCGCCCGCAACGACCCAGGCGATGGCCCGGCTGGTATGGCTTGCCTCGGTGGCCTCCACCGCGGCAAAGCGGTAATAGCTGGCAAAGCCCTGATAACTGCCCAGCAGCAGGTGTCCGGCGACGAACAGTGCGAACGAACTCTGCTCCAGCGCGTACGCGCACAACAGGCTGCCCGCCAGTCCCAGCGCGGCGCCGGTCAGAAAGCCGGTGCGCCGGCCAAAGCGGCGCATCAGCATGGACGCCGGCAACGAGGCGATTGCCGTGCCGATCACCATCACGGCAATCGGCAACGTGGCGAAACCTTTGTCCGGCGCAAGCACGCCGCCGAGAACGGCGCCGAGCGCCATCGACATCACGATGGCTGAAAGCATCAGGGCCTGGCTGAAGGCCAGAAGCAGAACGTTGCGACGACCGGTGAACATGTTTTTCCTGTCTTGCATATTGGCGCTATTGTTGGAGGGGGGCCGGCTGAGTCATCACCCGCCCGATCAATTTACCCGCACGGTACACACGCAACTCGCCCGCTTCGAAAGCCGTCCACTTTCCTTTCTCTTCCAGCGGTTCGGTCGCGACCAGGACGCTGTTGAGCGGAGTACCTTCTGATGGGCCTGATCCTGAGCGTTCCAGATAATGCAGCCGGTCATGCCCGTAGGCAATCAGGTGTTCCCCGTCCGACATCAGGAAATTGAATTTGCCAAGCGAGGCAACCAGGCCGCTCTCCACCGCCAGATTCTCAAACCAGGTGGAAGGCGCCACGGAAGGCAGGCTGTGGAAATGCCGGGCAATGCTATCAAGGAGATGGCAGAAGGCATATTCGGAGTCCGTTCTGCCCGTGGGGCAGCAGACCGGGTTGTTGCCGGACAATTCGATGTCCACGATATCCGGCACCATGCCGTTGTGGGCGAACACCCATTCCTTGCCACAGCACACCCGCTGAAACGGGTGCGTGTTGCTCATATTGATGTCGGGAGGGAAACTCGCCTTGCGCACATGTGCGATGACCAGGCTTGATCGGGTGGTCCCGCACAGTTGCGCGAATAGCGTGCTCCGGTGCGCAGGTATCGGTTCCTTGGCAAGGCGGAATGTGCCGCGTTCCTGCCAGGCGAGTCCCCAGCCGTCGGGATTGTCTGCCGCCCGGCCGCCGCGCAGCCGAAACTCGTTGAGCTCCCGGCTGACATTCGTGGGGTAATCGGACGATATACCAAACAGTTCGCACATGGCTCAGCCCTGGCGCAATTGGCGCGTCGCCGACAATGCGGCGAAACCCGCGCCGATAATCGATATTCGTTTCATGTTCATTCTTCCGATGGCCTCATTTCAACTCACTTGGGGCGCGCAGCTTTCTCCGCCGCATCGAAACCGCCCTTGCTCTTCCAGTCTGCAAAACCGCCCTGGATGATGCGCACGTTTTCATAGCCTGCGACCCGCAGCGCGAAACCGGCCTGGGCGGAAAGCGAGCCGGTGTTGCAATAGATCAGCACCGGTTTGTCTTTCGGGATAGTCGCGCGTTTTTCCAGCACCTTGCGCCATTCGAGATTCACGGCGCCGGGAATGTGCTCCTTGTCGAACTGCGCCTTGTCGCGCGCATCGATCACATGGAAGCGCTTCCAATCGTCCCTTGGGATTTGTTCCGGGAAGATGGTGCCCCCGCCGTAGTCCACGAAAGCGAGATATTCCTCCATCTCTTTGACGGCCTCGATATTTTCGTCTGCACTGGCGAGGGCGGGAGCAAGCGACAGGGTCGCAATGACGGCAGTGTGAAGCAAAAAACGCAGGGGACTCATATGCTCTTCCTTTCGGGGATGATGGAGGGTGGAGTGTTCATGGGCTGGGTGATAGCCGGATTGATGCGCGGATGCGTCTCCGCACCGAACAGCCAGAGTATCCCGCCGGACAGAAACATGGACACCGCCACGAACCAGAACGCCGCTTCCACTGAGCCGCTGAAATGCGCGGCGATGCCCAGCCCGAGTGCGCCGATGCCGTAGCCCAAGTCGCGCCAGAAGCGGTAGATGCCGATGGCGGAGCCGCGCCAGTTGGGGTGCGAGATGTCGGCTACTGCCGCCGAAAGGTTGGGGTACAGCAGCGCCATGCCGAAGCCGGAGACGGCGGCGGACAGCGACCACCAGGCCATGCCCTCACCGAGCAGCATCAATGCCACGCCCGCGCCGCAGATCCACATTCCAAGAACGTTTGGAATATGACGACCGATGTGGTCGGACAATTTGCCGGTGAAGAATTGCGAACCACCCCACACGAAACCGTAGACGCCGACGATCCAGCCGATGTCGGGCAGGCTCATGCCGCGCTGGTAGAGGAACACCGGATAGAACACCCACACCAGCGCATCGACGAACTTCTCCACCAGTCCTGCCTGGCTGATTGCGGCGAGGCGCTTGTCGCGCCACGACACCAGCGTGAACACTTCCCACGTCGTCGGTTGCGTACCGATGTTGCTCGGGAAGCGCGCCAGCGGTCCTGTGCTGATGCCGGCCTTGTGTTTCGCAGCCTCGCTCTTTGCCCAGGGCAGCGTGTCCTTGACCCACAGCAGGGTGAGCAGCATGGCCAGCAGGATGGTGATCATGCCGAACAGCAGCAAGCCGCTGCGCGGCCCCAGCATGGTCGACAGATAGGCGGTAATGATGCCCGCCAGCGCCAGCCCGACATAGCCGGAGAATTCGTTGAGGCCGATGGTGAGGCCTCGCTGGTCGGCGCGCGTTATGTCCAGCTTGGAGGTCTGCGTCATCGACCAGGTCAGTCCCTGATTGATGCCGAGCAGCACTGTGGCCGCCACGATCCAGCTCCAGGATGGCGCGAAGTAGACCAGCAGCGGGATGGGCAGCGCCGCCGCCCAGCCTAGCAGCAACACCTTTTTGCGGCCGATGCGCTCGGACAACCGTCCCGCCACGAAATTGAGTGTGCCCTTGACCAGGCCGAACGCCACCACGAAGGCGGTGAGCAGCATGAAGGAATTCTTCGGCACGCCGAATTCGGATTCGGACAGGGCGGGCACCACCGTGCGCATCATGCCGATGGTGAATCCCACCAGCATGACTTGCAGCAGTTGGTGCAGGAACTGGTCGAGGTTGGCGCGGATGCCGTGGGTCAGTGTGGCGTGCGTCATCATCATCCAGCGAGGTTGGCCGCGACCATTTTGTCCATCTCGGCAGGACGCGGCGGGATATCTTTGAGTAGGTTCTCGATGAAAGCAGTTTTATCCATCGTCAATCCCGGATTCCAGCGCTTCTCGAAACCGATGGTCGAGCTCGGCTTGCCGGACAAGCCTGCACCGCAGACGCTGCCCGCCTGATGGCCGGGGAATATCTCGACTTCACCGGACAGATGCAGCAGCTTGGCATGGATGCTGTCGTAGAGTTGCGCCGCCATCTCCTTCTCGCGGCCCAGCAGGTCGGGCCTGCCGATGGAGCCGACGAACAGGGTGTCGCCGGTGATCACAAACCAGGGCAGCTCGCCGCGACGCATGTCGGTCACCAGCAGGCAGAGGCTGTCGGGCGTATGGCCGGGCGTATGCAGCACTTCGACATTGACGTTGCCGAGGTTGAGTGACTGGCCGTCGGTCAGGGGTTCGAACTCGAACTTGACGCGGCCGTTGTTGGACTCGTGCAGGCAATAGGGTGCGCCGACCATCTGCGCGAGCTTCCTGCCGCCGGAATAGTGATCGGCATGGACGTGCGTGTCGATCACGTAGTTGATGGTGACGTTGGCCTTCTTTGCTTCTTCGATGTACCACTCCTCGTCGCCCGCAACCACGTCCACGGCCATGGATTTACCTTTGGTGCCGCAGCCGAAGAAATATGATAGTGAAGACTCTTTTGTTGGTAGTTGTTTGAAAAACATCGCTCCCTCCCTCTCTTTATAATTAGAACACCAGAACCTTGTCCGCCCACATCGTCCACTCGGCCAGTTCCGCCAGCGTGCCGCGATGCGTCCCGTCGGCGATATCGCCATCACCCATGCCGCGTGCATCCATGCAGGTGCCGCAGATACCAACCTCGCCGCCGTTGCGGACCACATTGCCTATCATAACCTCGACGTTGTAAAACCCCTGCGGCACCTTCTGGTTACGGTGCGCGGACGCTGCGCCGTCGCCGATCAAAAAGACCCGCACTGCGCTGTCTTCCTGCTTGGCGACTGCCGCTGCCAGACGCAGGCCGTTATAGGTGCGTTCGCTGCCGTACGGGGCGTCGTTGAGGATGAACAAAGTCTTCATGGCAATCTCCTGAGTTGGTGAACAATCTAAGAAACGTTGGAATGATTAGAGCATCCGCTGTTAAATACTGTCAAGATGAATTACAGTTACGGCCATACATTCCGCCATTCAATGGATTGATTCGATGAAAAGCGCACGCAAGATCAAAGACCTGTTGTACGAACAAGTAGCCCGGATAGGCAAGGTGTTTTCCAGCCCCAAGCGTCTGGAACTGATCGAATTGCTCTGTCAGGGTGAGAAAACGGTGGAAACGCTGGCGCGAGAAGCCTCCATCAGCGTGAAGCTGACCAGTGCGCATTTGCGCGAATTGCGCATGGCGCAGTTGGTGGAAACAGAGCGTCAGGGCAAGAACATCCTTTACCGTCTGGTAAACAAGTCGGTGGCCGACCTGTGGGTGCAAATCCACAATCTGGCCGAGGAGCGCCTGATCGAACTGCAACTGGCATTGCAGAAGATCGCCACACAACCCAACGATCTGGTGCCCAGCGACCGCGAGAGTCTGATGAAAGCCGCGCGCAAGGGCGAGGTGGTGGTGCTCGATGTCAGGCCGTCGGAGGAATATCTGAACGCGCATCTGCCGTTCGCAAGATCGATACCGATGGAAGAGCTGCGCCAGCGTCTGGGCGAGTTGCCCAAAGACCGCGCCATCGTCGCCTACTGCCGTGGTCCTTATTGTTTACTGGCGGTCGATGCGGTTGCGCTGCTTCAGCAGGAAGGTTATTCGGCAATCCATCTGCGCGAAGGTGTTGCCGAATGGGCGGTCACGAGCAAGTGACCGCCACGGTCTGAGCCGGTTTACGTGCAGTTGTTGTGCAGTTTCCACTTCTCTTCATGTCCCATGGCCTTGGCGAATTCGGGCACTTTGCAGCGCTCGGCTTCGTCAGGGTTCACAGGACTTGCCTGAATAGTTACGTCGGCGTGTGCGGCAACTGGCGGTTCCCGGTCTGGCAATCCTTTGGCCGTAAAACCCAGCACCAGCAGGAACACAAACACGATCAGTCCCTGACCCAGGTTGCCGCCGGCACCGGGTTCGGGTTTCGATTCACACACCCCGCCGGGGCAAAGTTCGGCTTTGTCGTTGAACAGCCGGTAGACCATGCAGCCCAGGCAGATGCCGAAGGCCGTCTCGAAGAACAGCAGCAGCAGGCAAAGCGAACAGACGATCAGGTTGATCGGGCCGATCACGTTGTTGAGTACCACCAGATACAGCATGGTGAGCGCCAGCGCATAACCGATGGCCCACGCGAAGCGTTTTTGCGGGGCGCCGACATACTCGGGCTGCTGCTTGCGCACCATCCATTGCCCCAGGATCAGGCTGGGGGCATAGGCGGGATTGACGAAGATGCGCAGCGTAAAGTCGATCAGGAAGGCGACCACGAACACACGCGTCAAAAGAAAGTCGCCGACCAGCCAGGCGTTCATGAAGGACACGATGGCAAAAAAGAACAGGATGCCGGCACCGGCGCGCACCGCGCGCTCGTTCAGGACAGGGATGTTGTAACCGGGAATCTGCTGCCCGAATTGAATGAATGGTGCGCTCATGGATATAGGATCGAAATGCCGGATGCGCAGTATTGATGCGCGGGGATGGTGGCGGGTATGATCCGGATCATATGAAGCGATCCGAACCCGGTCTCCATCCCGTTCTTGCCGAGCTCCTGCCGGCAGAGTTGCATGCCTTGTGCACGCAGGTGCAAGCCGGCAAGGGCGAGCGGCTGTTCGCGACGGGCAAAAAGCCGGCCTTCATGTTCTTCGTCATCTGCGGCGAAGTGACGCTGGAACGGCTAGGCCGCAATGGCGAGTCGGTGATCCTGCAACGCTCCCGGCACGGATTCGTGGGGGAGGCGAGTCTGAATTCGCCGCGCTATCACTGCGATGCCAGGGCGGTGGCCGATTCAACGCTCGCACGCATTCCGATCCGCGAACTCCGCGCGTCGCTGGAGCGCGATCCCGTGTTTGCCATGCGCTGGATATGCATGCTGAACCGCGAAGTCAAACGGCTGCGCATGCAATGCGAGCGCTTTTCCCTGAACGGCGTGCAACATCGCCTCATCCACCTGATCGAGACCGAAGGCACGCAAGGCAGATACCCGCTGGGCGCAGGCTTGAAGTCGGTCGCCAAAGAACTGGGCGTCACGCATGAAGCGCTGTATCGCTGCGTCGCCGCCCTGGAGAAGAACGGCGACCTGCTGCGCGACGGCGGGGAACTACATTTGTTGAGGGAACCCGCGGCATGAATCGAGCGCTTGCGCGCTCAAGGCATCAATCGCGGGCAACCCGCAGTTCCTTGAACGACTCGCGCAGCACATGCATCGCCGAGCGCAGAAACAGCGCAGCCAACCCAAGGCCGATCACGATGTCCGGCCAGCCGGAATGGGTGAGCCAGACGCCCAATGCGGCGAACAGCACCGAGATATTGGCGATGATGTCGTTGCGCGAACACAGCCACACCGAACTCATGTTGATGTCGTCGGCGCGGTGCCGCCACAGCAGCCAGAAGCAGATGCCGTTGGTGGTGAGCGCCAGCAGGCCGATGAGGCCGATGGTCTCGAACACGGGCAGTTGCGGATACGCGATGCGCCAGATCGCCTGCCCCAGCACAAACAACCCGAAGGCCAGCATGATGATGCCCTTGAACAGCGCCGCGCGCGCTTTCATGGCCGCGCCCAGCGCCACCACATACAAGCTGAAGCCATACACCAGCGCGTCGCCCAGCATATCCAGCGAATCCGCCACCAGCGAAATGGAGTTGCCGAGCAATCCCGCCGTGAGCTCGACCACGAACATCACGGCATTGATCGCCAGCACAATCTTGAGCGTAGCGCTCTGGCGCTCGCGCAGCGCCTCGATCTCGCATGCCTTGCCACTGCAACAATCTGCCATTGCCAATCTCCCAAATACTTGTCGATTTACGATGCTGCAAGTTTACAGGTTCGTTTCCATTCTGTGCCGGCACAGCAGGGTAGGGTGAACCCGATCTGCGACTCACGGGCAGCCCGCGTAGGTTGGGCAAAGCGTAGCGTGCCCAACAATGACGGGCGCCAACAACCATGTTGGGCACGCTCCGCTTTGCCCAACCTGCGACTTTCCCCGCAAGGAGTAGGCCGTGGTTGTATGGGGCCGAAGCCCCGACAACACACCTCCGCGATGAAACCGTTAACCCGACCTGCGACAAGGGGAATGCTATTAAGATAGCAACACCGCAACACTTCTGCTAAAAAGCAAAACAGGAAAGCAGAAAGAAATCAGGGGAGAGAACTTAAATGCAATGGAAGGATGAATACTCAGTCGGCATCGCCGAGATCGACGACCAGCATAAGGGCATCGTTGACCTGTTTACCGTGATCAACGCGGCAATCGACAACCGGGAAGGCTGGTCTGATGTCTTCTTCAAACTTGAACAACTGCGCGAACATGCACGTTTCCACTTTGCGCTTGAAGAATCCCTGATGCGCATGCACGGCTATTCAAGGCAGGCGGAACATGTCGACCAGCACAAGCATTTCCTGGAAAAGCTGGACCAGTTGCAGATGACCACCCTGAGCCGGCAAGTAACCATGAACACCATCCATTACCTGAGCAACTGGTATACGGACCATATGAAAACGCAGGATCGGGACTTTGTCCGCTACATCATCGACCATGGCAAAGTGAATCTCACCCATCTACCGGACGCATAAGCCTTCCAAATCTGAAAATTGCGTCCCTCAAACGACGGGCCGGTCTTCATCCTGTTTCCGCTCACCCGACATTTCTACCGCGATGGCGGAGGCCTCTGTGGCAGGCATGCCTTCGGTTCTGCGGGTGTATTCGCGCTCGTTGTACTCGTCGATATGCCGGGTCGCCGCGTCACCGGCCTGCTCGGTCTCGCCGGGTAACTCGACGCGCAGCTCTTCGATAAGCATCAGGATAGTGGCCGCCACCGGCAGCGCCAGCAGCGCACCGATGATCCCGAATAAGGTGGCGCCCGTGATCAGGGCAAACAACACCAGCGACGAAGGCAGACGCAGCGCGCGTCCATATACCAGCGGTACCAGCACGCGGCTTTCCAGTTCCTCGTAGGCAAGCAGCATCAAGAACACCACCGTGGTGATGACAGCCCCGTACGGCAATGCCGCCGCAACCGCCGGGCCCATGGTGAGGAAAATGCCGATATACGGCAGCACATCGGCCAGGCCGCCGAACACCGCGAATACCAGTGCATTCGGAATCCCACACGCGGTAAGCAAAATAAATATGAACGCGCCCATCAGGGCGCTGGTGATCGCCTGCCCGCGGATATAGCCGCCGACGATTGTGTTCATGTGCACCAGGATGCGCGACAGGCGAATATGGTGTGTGCGCGGCACAACTGCAAACAGAGCGCCGCGCAGGCGGTCGCGGTCCAGCATCATATACAGCGCGAGAAAGATCGCTCCGAACCCGTAGGCCACACTCTCCACCACCACGCTGAAAAAATTCAGCATGGACACGGCAGAAGAGGTGATGAGCGCGTCATAGCGGACGTGGCGCATCGCTTCCGCAAGATTGACGGTGAGCGGATACCGGGCAAACCATGCCGCCAAATCCTCGCGCAACACGGGTTCCATGTTGATCAGGCTGCGCACCTGGTTCACCAGCTCGGGAATGGTGAGTATGAAGACCAGCACAGTCCCCACAGACAGCACGCTGAAGACGATGGCGATACCCACCCTCCTGCGCATGCCGCGTTGTTCCAGCCAAACCACCGCTGGGCCCAGCGTGCCCACTATCATCAACGCACCCACCAGCACCAGAAGGACCGGCAGCAGACGCACAAAAATCCACAAACCGGCGATGACCAACACCAGCGTAATAATCGTCCACGGGGCGATCTCGATGCGAAACACGCGCTTACGCCGCGCCAATCCGCTGCGCCTGTCCGGCGCAATGGGTTCAGGCGTCCTGTAATCCAGATCTTTCATGCAGGCCTCTTCGCAAATTAACACTGGGAAGAATGCATGGTGAGGGGCGATATTCTCTGTGCACAACAGCACATACTGCGAAAGAAACCCTGTCGCGCTTCAAGAATCCTTGATGCGCATGCACGGCTATTCCACACAGGCGGTACATTTCGATCAGCACAAGAATTTCCTGGGCAAGCTGGACCAGTTGAATATGAACCTAGCCTGCTCTTCCCCTGACTGCGGGAGGGGCGCTGCAAAGCAGCGGGGTACCCACCGGCGTACTCCTTGCGGGTGCAAGGGGGGCTGGGAGGGGTTGGGGTGTCTGTGCTTCTGAGTTCAAACATAATCTGGCCGGATCAATAGGCGCCGACAGGCGGCGTTGGGGGCATGACTAAAGCAAAAAGAAGGGGCAGGGCATTGCGCGCCACCCCCTCAGTACAATTGACACAACCCGCCCCATACCCCTACAGTTCGTCCCACTTGCAACTCCGCCCCACGCACATCGCACCGCACGCACGGTGCAAGGCTCACAGCGGACTCCCCAGAACAGGATGGCTGGCGCAAGAAAAGATTCCCGCGTTAACGCACAAATCGCGTAGCGAAACGTTCGCCTCCTCTCCCGCAAGCGGGATAACCAGCGACTTGGCTACATTCTTTTGTAGCCTAGTCGAATGGCTAGTAGTTCATCAGAGGATTGAGGTGAGGGTAACGGGAAGCATCGCCAGCGGCACGCTTGCTCAGCAAAGGGGAAACACTTGATTGCGAGACTCACCGAACATCCTCTTCAAAGACCAAATAATTCGTGGCTCTATGTTGTTTGTCTGATGAGTTGTTCAGTCCATAGCAATTTCGATGTTGCCGTTGTCAATTCAGATTTCTTCCAACAAAGTAATTGCCAAACATGAAAATCCTCAAATTTAGAATTCTTAACTACAAATCGATAATTGATTCAGGGTATTGCTATCCTTCAGAGCGAGTCACTATTCTGGCTGGGAAAAATGAGGCTGGCAAAAGCTCAATTCTTGAAGCCCTAGAAGATTTCAATTCCGGGGAGCCAATTCGAAAGAGTGCATATCCAATCACTCACAGCGAGATGCCTGAAATTTCAATTTGGTTTGAAATTGAACATGATGACTTGGATGGAATATGCGAGAACGCTGAATTAGACATTACTGCACTCCCCAGCAAAGCTGAAATATGTGTTACCAAGGCGGCTTCCAATACGTATTCGATCTCAGGTGATTTTGTGGAACGATTCCTGCCTGAATCCGACATTGATTACATTCAGCGAATTCGAGACGCATATGATGCTATCGCCACGCGATCCATCAAAGAAGTTGCAAGCAAAGTTATTGCCCTACCCACCCTCACCTTGACCGACCTCAATAAAGCAAAGAATATTTTTGTACAGTATCAGACAAACATCACACCGCACTTAGCCAGTTTCTCAACCACTGATCAGCAAACCTTAAAGACCGGTTTACATATTCTAATCGAATGTTTCGATTCCGCAGAATCAAATCAGGTCTCGCCACGTATGTTATTCAGTCGTGAGCTAATTGAATGGCTCCCGAATTTTATTATGTTTAGCTCATTCGATGATGTATTTCCGAATACCATCCCATTAGATGAGCTAAAGGACAGCGAGTGGATTAGTGATCTTAAGGAAATTACCGACATCAATATTGACGTCATTTCGGGGGACAATGATCGAAATAAGATGCATCACAAAAAATACCTAAATACAGAACTAAATAATGATTTTAGGCAATTCTGGAGCCAAGATCTATCTCAATTGCTAATTGAGTGGGACAACGAAAAGCTAATGTTTTGGATAGAGGAAGATGGGCATTATTACGAACCAGAGATTCGAAGCCAAGGTCGCAGATGGCATCTGGCGTTTTATATAAAAGTGTCCGCACGGGCGAAGGAGTCTGTACGAAACGTAATTTTGATTGATGAGCCTGGTTTGTATCTTCACGCTAATGCACAACGAGACATTTTGAAGAATCTGGAAACTGCAGGAGAAGAGGTGCAAGTTATCTTTTCAACTCATTCTCCTTACTTAATTGAGTCAGACAAATTGGATCGAATTAGATTGGTTCAAAAGTTTGATGACAGGGGTACGGTCATTGAGAATAAAGTCCACAGTGTTTCAGACAAGGAAACCTTAACCCCAATCCTAACTTCGATCGGCCTTGAGCTAACCAACGGCATTGCCAATATTAACCAGAGAAATAACGTTATCGTTGAAGGTGCATCCGACTACTTCTACTTAAACGCTCTTAAGAGACTTTTTGAGTGGGAGAGCGTAAATTTTGTATCGGGAGGTTGCTCAGGGAACATGCCAAAGATCGGCACAATCCTCCAAGGCTGGGGGTGTAATGTTGTTTATCTATACGATAACGACCAAGCTTATAAGGATGCACTGAAACACATAAAGAAAGAGTGGCTAACAATTAATACAGAGTTAGTGGCCAAATTGCCTGTCGATGGCGCAATAGAGGATATATTTTCAAAAGAAGATTTTGTAAAATTTGTCATTGCAGACCCTACATTATTGTTTGCTGGCCGTAATTCTGATTTCATGAAAGGCAAGGACAAAGTGTTACTTTCGAAGAAATTTATCGAGAAAGTTAACAAAGAGTCTCAGGAAATTGAGCTCGATGCATCAACTCGAACAAATGCAAAATTGTTGTTTGAGGTATTGAGTACTCTGTTCAGTGAGCTAAAGGTTCAGTGAAACAAGCGGGATAATAGAGGGGGCAGACTCCATCGATCCCGCAGCGGTGAGGTCAGCATCGAAATGCCTCCACAATACAAAGCCGAGCATCGCTTGCCTGACAGCATTTTGAACAACAACGCTGGCGATTCAAAGCTGATGCGCGGCGCGGAGTTCTTGCCGCTCTCCCAGGGTTGGGTGAAATCACCCGGCGTGTCGGTCAATGGCCGGACATCAATCGTTATTGTTTTCATCGCGCCGATTCGTGCTCTTTATGGTGTCGTAAACGCCGCCTGAATATCGCGCGTCGTTGCGCCGCTTGCGATGAGCGCGCGCACGCCTTGTGATAAACCTCCGCCCCCTGCTTCAAAAACTCCACCGACTTCACTTCCATCCTTTTCTTCAGCGCCTCCCGTTCGGATAGTCCTTCCTTCGTCGCGTGTATGTCGAGTCCACTGAGATGTGGTGGTTTTCGGTTGTGGACATCGTGCAGGTGTTGACGCAACAGCCGGATTATCAGGCCGCCAGAAACTATTGGAAGGTGCTGAAGAACCGGCTAAGCAAGAAGGCAGTGAGTCGGTTACAAAATGTCACCGACTGAAATTGCCCGCCGCTGACGTCAAGAATTACCTGACCGATGTCGCCACCGCCGAAACCTTGCTGCGCCTGGTGCAGTCCGTGCCCAGCCCGAAAGCGGAGCCGATCAAGCTGTGGCTGGCGAAGGTGGGCTACGAGCGGATGCAGGAGATGGCCGATCCTGCACTCTCGCTGGAGCGCGCCCGCGAGACGTGGCAGAAGCACGGGCGCAGCGAGAAGTGGATTCAGCAGCGCATGACCGGGCAGGAGACGCGCAACAAATTGACGGACTATTGGAAAGAGCACGACATCAAGGAAGGCGAGGAATACGCGATCCTCACCAACATCATTCATCAGGAGTGGGCGGAAGTGCGGCCATAACACGGTGCGCGAATGCGACGGGTGCGGGAATGGCCGCATTGCACCTCCTCCCGCAATCGGCTGGCTTCGCCAGTAACGTGTCGGAGGTGCACGTGAAGGCGCACAAGGCGATGAACGGCTTGAAGACGCAAAATCTGCGCGACCACATGAGCGAGGCCGAATTGATCTTTACCGCGCTGGCAGAATTATCCACGCGCCAGATCGCCGAGAGCGTGGAGGCGACGGGCATGAACGAGAATGAAGATGCGGCGAGAGCCGGCGGCGGGATCGCCAGGAATGCACGGCTGGAACTGGAAGGTAAAACGGGCAAGCGGGTGGTTTCTGCAGAAAGTTATTTACCTCCGGGCAAAAGTAAATTGGGGAAGAAATAAGCCAAGCAAAATGGGGCAGCATCGAAATAGTTTCATTGAAGTGAGCGAACGAATCACGACTTCGCGGCTGGCCACCCAATAAATTCGCATAGTTCATCCGCCGATTCGCTATCCCCGCCTTCGTTCGCCCAGTAGCCCTCCGTCACCCCAGCGACCTCTCCACAATCTCAAATACATCACGCGACAGTCCCTTGTGGTTGCGCAGCATTTCCAACGCGGCACGCGCATGTGCCTGACGCGTGGCATCAAACCTGCGCCAGCGGTCGAAGCAGCGTGCCAGTCTTGCCGCAACCTGGGGATTGATGCCGTCGAGCGTGCGCGTTTGTTCGGCGAGGAAGCGGTAGCCGCTGCCGTCGGCGGCGAAGTTGCGCAGGCTTAATTGATTTCGTCGAGAAGTTGTTTGATTTGCGCGTGCAGTTGCGGCAGGCTGGAATGAATGGTCTTCCAAACGATTTCCAGGTCGACCTTGAAGTACCCATGCGCAAGGGCATTGCGCATTTCGTAGGCGAACCCAGTGGAAGATACTCGTGTTCGTCGGCAAATTGCTTGTGATAGCGCTCGATGTTGCGCGAAGCCTCACCGATAACTTCAAAGTTTCTTATCACCGCATCCTGAGTTTTCTGATCATTCAGAAAAGCAATTTCGTCTACGTTCTCGACTAGTGGTGGATGCGTTCAATTGCTTCAAGAATATGGCGCAGATATTCCGGCAATCGGAGCGCATCGGCCTTGCTCATACTGGCACGGCCTCTTTCATTACGCGCTCCTTGAAGCTGTCCGGCAGCGCGCCGGGGGTCAGGACATCTACGGTTATTCCGAGCAACTTTTTCAATTCATACTGGATGGCGCCAATATCGAAAAGTGTGGTTTCGGAGGTGGGTTCGACCAGCAGGTCGAGGTCGCTGTCTTCGGTGTCTTCGCCATGCAGCACGGAGCCAAACACACGCACGTTGCGCACGCGATGGCGCAGGGCGATTTCGCGTATGGCTTCACGGTGGTTTTGTAGTGCTATGGAAGGGCGCATGGCGTCGTTCGTCTTGTATTGATGGCGCGATTATAGCGAGTCCGGGAGATTATTGTGGATTCACCCTTCGAGTCACAACGCGAACGGGAAACCTGTCACGCCTTGTGATAAACCTCAGCCGCGTAGGTTGGGCAAAGCGTAGCGTGCCCAACAAATGAGTGCATGCTTATCGGTGTTGGGCACGCTGCGCTTCCCCCGCAAGGGGGAGGCCGATGGGTCCCAACGGCTGCGCCGTTACCCATTCGCACTGCCCAACCTACGTTTGATCCTGCAGTGGAGTTTGAAGGCCGCTGATACGTCCTTCTTTACCCCGACGACCTCTCCACAATCTCAAATACATCCCGCGACAGTCCCTTGTGGTTGCGTAGCATTTCCAGCGCCGCGCGTGCGTGTGCCTGGCGCGTGGCATCAAACCTGCGCCAGCGGTCGAAGCAGCGTGCCAGTCGCGCCGCGACTTGGGGGTTGATGCCGTCGAGTTTGCGCGTTTGTTCGGCGAGGAAGCGGTAGCCGCTGCCGTCGGCGGCGTGGAAGCGCACATGGTTGCTGCCGAAGGCGCGCAGCAGGGCGTAGACCTTGTTCGGGTTGCGCAGGTCGAACGCGGGATGCGCGACCAGCCGTTCCACTTCTGCCAGTGTGCCGGGGCGACGGCTGGTTGACTGCACTTGCAGCCATTTGTCGATCACCAGT
>JAUSBC010000116.1 GCA_030652215.1 Sideroxyarcus sp. | reverse complement strand
TGTAAAGAATCAGAGTTTCAAAATACGGTCGCCGCGCCCGATGCCGGAGGCACCCGTACGCACCGTTTCCAGGATCAGGCTGTGGTCGATCGCTTGCAGGAAACGGTCCAGCTTGTGGCCCGTCCCGGTCAGTTCGATGGTGTAAGTCTTGTCGGTGACATCGATGACACGACCGCGAAAGATGTCGGTCATGCGCTTGAGTTCCTCGCGGTCGTCGCCCACCGCGCGCACCTTGACCAGCATCAGTTCGCGCTCGATATGGTCGCCGTCGGTCAGGTCCATCACCGTGACCACGTCGACCAGCTTGTTGAGCTGCTTGTTGATCTGCTCGATCACGTCGTCGGAACCGCTGGTGACGATGGTCATGCGCGACATCGTCGGGTCTTCGGTCGGCGCCACGTTGAGCGACTCGATGTTGTAACCGCGTGCCGAGAACAGCCCTGCCACGCGCGACAGCGCACCGGCTTCGTTTTCCATCAGCAAAGAAATAATGTGTCGCATGTTACAGGTCCTCCGCCAGAATCACTTCGGACAAGCCCTTGCCGCCGGGAACCATGGGGTACACGTTCTCGGTGGAATCGGTGCGGAAGTCGAGGAACACCAGGTCGTCCTTGCGTGCGAAAGCTTCCTTCAGCGCACCTTCCACATCGGAAGGTTTCTCCACCAGGATGCCGACATGCCCGTAGGCTTCGGCCAGTTTGACGAAGTCGGGCAGTGCATCCATGTAGGAATGCGAATAACGGTTGCCGTGGAAGAACTCCTGCCACTGGCGCACCATGCCCAAGTAGCGGTTGTTCAGCGCAACAATCTTGATCGGCAGCTTGTACTGCTTGCAGGTGGACAGCTCCTGAATGTTCATCTGGATGCTGCCTTCGCCCGTCACGCAGGCCACGGTCGCCCCCGGATGCGCGAGTTGCACACCCATCGCGGCAGGCAGACCGAAGCCCATCGTGCCCAGACCGCCGGAGTTGATCCAGCGGCGCGGCTCGTTGAACTTGTAGTACTGCGCCGCCCACATCTGGTGCTGGCCGACGTCGGATGTCACAAAGGCATCACCGTGCGTGATCTTGTGCAACGTCTCGATCACGTATTGCGGCTTGATGAGTTCGGTCGAATTCCTGTACGCCAGCGAATTCGCGCCGCGCCATTCGTCTATCTGTTTCCACCAGTCTTTTTGTGCGGCCGCATCCGGCTTCTGCTTGCTGCCGTTCAGCACCGTCAGCAGGTCGGACAGCGCATGCGCCACGTTGGCGACGATGGGCACGTCAACCTTGACGCGCTTGGAGATGGAGGCCGGATCGATGTCGATATGGATGATCTTGCGCGGCACGGAATTGAAATGCGCCACATTGCCGATCACGCGGTCGTCGAAACGCGCGCCCACCGCCAGCAGCACGTCGCAGTTCTGCATGCCCATGTTGGCTTCGTAGGTGCCGTGCATGCCGAGCATGCCGACGAACTGTTTGTCGCTGGCCGGGAAGCCGCCCAGACCCATCAGCGTATTGGTGCAGGGCGCGCCCAGCAGGCGCACCAGTTCGGCCAGTTGTTTCGAGGCATCGGACAGGATCACGCCGCCGCCCGCATAGACCATCGGACGCTTGGCTTCCAGCAATAGCTGCGCCGCGCGCTTGATCTGGCCGATGTCGCCCTTAACCTGCGGATTGTAGGAACGAATGCTTACTGTGGCCGGATATTCGAATTCGGCCTTCTGGTTCGACACATCCTTGGGAATATCTACCAGCACCGGGCCGGGGCGTCCGCTCTTGGCCAGATAAAACGCCTTCTTCAGCGTGCTGGCGATGTCTTTGGCATCCTTGACCAGGAAGTTGTGCTTGACGCAGGGGCGCGTGATGCCGACCGCATCCACTTCCTGGAAGGCGTCTTCGCCGATGAAGCTGGTCGGCACCTGGCCGCTGATCACCACCATCGGGATGGAATCGAGATAGGCTGTAGCAATGCCGGTGACGGCATTGGTCACACCGGGGCCGGAGGTCACCAGCGCCACGCCGACCTTGTCGGTGGAACGCGCATAGCCGTCGGCCGCATGTACCGCCGCCTGCTCGTGGCGCACCAGCACATGCTTGACCTGTTCCTGCTTGAACAGCTCGTCGTAGATGAAAAGTACTGCGCCGCCGGGATAGCCGAAAACGTATTCGACCCCCTCTTCCTGCAAACAGCGGATGGTAATTTCTGCGCCCGTCAGTTCCATGGCCCCACTACCTTAGATATATCAATGAAAGACCGCGCAAGATAAAGGCTGGCGGCGTTTTGGTCAACCCCTGCATAGCCTTGAAAACGCCTAAATCCCTAATCTTTGCGGCAATTTGCTAGTATCGGCCCATTCATCAGGGAGCAGCCTAACTGTCTACACCACAGCAACTTTCCGATTTCCTCGCCCAAGTGGAACGCCGCGCCTTCAAACAGGCGCAATTCGCCGTGCGCGACGGGCATGCCGCCCTGGATATTGTTCAGGATGCCATGCTGAAACTCGCCGAGCGCTACGGCGACCGGCCGACCGAGGAATACCCTTTGCTGTTCCAGCGTATTCTGCAAAACACCATCCGCGACCATTACCGCCGCCAGAAAGTCCGCTCGTTCTGGACCACGCTGATGTCTTCGCTCATCCCGCAACGCGACGGGGACGATTTCGACCCGCTGGAAAGCCTGCAGGACGAGGACAATGCCAGTCAGCCGGCGCGTCCGGACGAGGCGCTGGCGCAATCCCAAATGATTGCGGCAATAGAGGAAGCGTTGAGCAAACTCCCCGCACGTCAACGCGAAGCCTTCCTGCTGCGTTACTGGGAAGGTATGGATACAACCGAGACGGCCGCCGTCATGGCATGCTCGGAGGGCAGCGTGAAAACGCACTGCTCGCGCGCCACGCACGCGCTGGCCGCCACACTGATCAAGCAAGGAATAGACCTGACATGAACGACAAACTGAACACTGCAGAGATCGGAAACCTGCTGGACCAATCCACCGGTCAACTGCAACAGGGCACGCTGAACAGCCTGCGCGCGGCGCGGCGGCAAGCCCTGCAGCACCAGCGCGTTTCCGCGTCCCGGATAAACCGGGATGGCACGCTACACGGGCACATGCTACTGCCGCAGCGCGCGCTGAAATGGGTCGCTGCCGCTGTCGTCGCGACTCTGCTGGCGATCAACCTGACATACTGGAATGCAGCTTCCGAAACCGATTACAGCCACATTGACATTGCCATCCTGACTGACGACCTGCCGGTCGACATGTTCGTCAAATAGCCTTCCACGGAGTGCACCATGCCCGCCTTGTTTCGCAAACTGCCCGCCCTTTTATTTCTTCTGGCCGCCTGCCTGCCGCTCGCGGCCTTTGCGCAACCTTGGGAAAGCCTGAATAAGCTGGAAAAAGAAGCGCTTGCACCATTGTCCGGCACCTGGAATTCCTTATCTCAATCGCAACAGACGAATTTTCTCGCGATTGCCGAGCACTATCCCGATCTCGACCCGCAGCAGCAACAGCGTCTGCTATCGCGCATGCAAGCCTGGAGCAAGCTGACGCCCGAACAACGTAACAATGCCAGGGAAAAGTTCAAGGCATTCAGCAAGGTGCCTGCCGAAACGCGCGAAGCCGTGAAGCGGATGGTGCAGGAGCAGCAATCGAATCAGGCCGCCAGCGCACCGGCCGCAGGTGCCGCACGCTGAAGCGGCATCGGGCAGCCGTTCAATTCTCAAACCGCTGTTTACAATACTTATATATACAACAATCCCGGGTTACCGGGATACTTGCTAGCGTCGCTCGGTGCGCCACAGCATGCCCAGGGCCAGCGCCAGGAACATCCAGCTCATGGCCGTGGCGCTCAACAGCGGCGACCAGTCGTTCAAAGCACCCACATTGGTAAACAGCCTGCCGATGAAGTGAAAGCTCAATCCCAGCACGATTCCCAGGAATATCTTGCCGCTGATTCCGCCCTCGCGGCGCTGGTAGGACGAAAAGGGCAAGGCCAGCATCATCATCACCAGCACCGCAAACGGATAGACCAGCTTGTTCCACATTGCGATCTCGAAACGCGCCGTCTTCTGGTGGTTGTCGCGCAGGTGCTGGGTATATTGATACAGGTTCCACGCCGACATGTATTCCGGCGCCACCAGCAGCACGCTCAGGATGTCCGGATTCAGCGAGGAGCGCCATTCCGAACGCGGCCGATTGTCGGTTACGGCCGTCTGCTTGTAGAAGTTGGTCTGCTTCACCCCCTCCAGTTGCCAGCTTTGGCCTTCCAGATATGTGGCTCGCTCGGCGCTGGTAATGCTGCGCAAATGGTAGTTGTCGTCGTATTCGTAAATATTGACCCCCACCAGGGAAGTGTCCGGCAGCATGCCCTTCACGTTGACGAAGCTGCCCTCGTCTTTCACCCACACCCCGGTGCGAAATCCTTTTGCGGAAACCTGCAGGTTCTGCGCGCGCAATTTCGTCTGCTGCGCCAGACGCTCGCTGGGCGGCGCCACAAATTCACCGGTCAGGAAACACAGCACGACCAGCGGCGCGCCGATCTTTAGCAGCGCATAAATCATCTGCTTGAGCGAAACGCCGGAGCTCCGGTACACCGTCAGCTCGGAATTGGCCGCCATCTGCACCAAGGCAAAAATGGTTCCGATCAGGACCGCCACCGGAAATAGTTCATACACGCGCCCGGGCACGGTGAGGGTCACATACAGCAGCATATAACCCAGCTTGTAGTCAGCGCGCCCCACCGAGCTCAGCTCGTTGATCATATCCATCAGGGCGAACAGCATCACCAGCGCCGCGAACACCAGCGCGATACTTGCATAGATCTCGCGCCTCAGATAAGCCGTGAGCAATTTCATCGTTTCAGCCTCCGCCAGGGCGAAACCGACGAGCGGTGATAGAACAACACCAACATTACCGAGAACATCAGCAAATGTATGCCCAGCCCCCCTGTTGCGGCATTGATCTTGCCTTGCCCGACCCAGGAATTGATCACGCTCATCACGTTGTTGTAGAGCATGTAGATCACCACAGCGATGATCAGATTGAGGGAGCGCCCGGCGCGCGGATTCACGAAACTCAGCGGAATCGCCAGCAAGGACAGAATCAGGGCGCTGACCGGCAACCCTATGCGCCACAGCAATTCCGACATATTCTCCGGGGTCGGGTTCTGCAGCAGATAAAGGGAGGAATACGCCCTGAGATTAGCTACTTCCTGCTTCATCTCGGCGGGCTCTATGCGCATGGCATAACGCTCAAACTCGACAATCTTGAAATCCGCCTGACCGGGCACCCCTTCATAACGCGTGCCGTTGAGCATCACCAGAAAACGGTCGCCGTTGGGCGCGATTTCCTGAAACCCCTCCTTGGCAACCATAGTGCCTTCCTTGCCGTTCTGGGTGGAGCGCACGAAGATGTTGCCCACGCGTTTTTTCTGTACATCCACATCTTCCAGAAAGAACACGCGGTCGGCCTGCTTGGATTCGCGAAACGCCCCCGGCGTCGCGGTGGATACATCGTCCCGGCTTTCCAGCCTGCGTTTGAATTCGCCGGCCTTGGACAGCGCCCACGGCGAAAGGACCAGACTTAGCAGGGCGATCACCACCGTCACCGGAATGGCATAGCCCAGCACCGGCCGTATCCAGCGCGTCAGTCCGATGCCTGAAGTAAACCAGACCACCATTTCGCTGTCGCGGTAGCTGCGTGTCAGCGTCATCAGTATCGAAAGGAACAGACTGACAGAAAGCAGCACCGCCAGGTAATGCAGCGAGGTGAAGCCCAGCATCGCCATTACCCCGTCAACCGCCAGCAATCCCTTGACCGACTCCCCCAGCAAGCGAATCAATTGCGTAAACACGACGATACCCAGCAGAACGGAGGACACCAGCAAACCCGTGCTCGCGAATTCGCGCACCAGCGACCAATAAAAAATGCCGTGCAGACGCGGCTTCTTTGACTTTTGTGGTAGGGTTTGCGGATAATCCGGCATCGGGATCAATTCTAAAATTTGTGAGGAGAAGCGCGTGGAATTTAGCATAAAACAAGGCGGTCCGGAAAAACTGAAGAGCGGTTGCGTCGTGGTTGGCGTGTTCGACGGCGGAAAACTGTCGAAAGCGGCGCAAGTGCTCGACAAGGCTGCCAAGCACGCGCTCAGCGATGTCATCGCTCGCGGCGACATGAGCGGCAAGTCTGCCTCCACCCTGCTGCTTCACAAACTACCAGGCGTGGCTGCCGAGCGTGTATTACTGGTCGGTCTGGGCCAAATCAGCGAACTGAACAAAAAGACCATCTCCGAAATTTTGCGCGCCACTTTCAGCGCCTTGAACGGCACGCCCGCCAAGGATGCAACGCTGTTCCTTAACGACGAAAGCGTGGGGACGGATACCAATTGGGTCCTCAAGCAAGCCGTATTCACCGCAGCCGATCAAGCCTTCCGCGCCGACGGCATGAAGAGCAAACCGTCCAAGCCGGCAACGCTGAAGCACATCACCTTCGCCATGCTGGACAAGCCCGCTGCCGCACTGAAGACCGTGCTCGACCAGGCAGCCGCCACCGCGAACGGCATGGCACTGACCAAGGAACTTGGCAACCTGCCCGGCAACATCTGCACCCCCACCTACCTCGCCGCCAAGGCGCTGGCGCTGGGCAAGGCGCACAAAAGCATCAAGACCACCGTGCTGGAAGAAAAAGACATGCAGAAGCTGGGCATGGGCTCGCTGCTCTCCGTCACGCGCGGCAGCGAACAACCCGCCAAACTCATCACCATGGAATATTCCGGCGCGGCCAAGACGCAGAAGCCCATCGTGCTGGTCGGCAAGGGCATCACCTTCGACAGCGGCGGCATCTCGCTCAAGCCGGGCGCCGAAATGGACGAGATGAAATACGACATGTGCGGTGCCGCCAGCGTGCTCGGCACCCTGCAGGCCATTGCCGAAATGGGCCTCAAGCTCAACGTGGTCGGCGTAATCCCGACTTGCGAGAACCTGCCTTCCGGCAAAGCTACCAAGCCCGGCGACATCGTCACCTCCATGTCCGGCCAGACCATCGAGATCCTGAACACCGACGCCGAAGGCCGCCTCATCCTGTGCGACGCCCTGACCTACTCGAAGAAATTCAATCCCGACACCGTCATCGACATCGCCACGCTCACCGGCGCCTGCGTGATCGCGCTGGGCCACGTCGCCAGCGGCATGTTCGCCAACGAAGACAAGCTTGCCAATGAACTGATCGCCGCAGGCGAACAATCTCACGACCGTATCTGGCAACTGCCGCTGTGGGAAGACTACCAGCCTCTGCTGGACAGCAACTTCGCCGATATGGCCAACATCGGCGGCCGCGCGGGCGGCACGATCACGGCGGCCTGTTTCCTGGCGCGTTTCACCAAAGAATACCGCTGGGCGCACCTGGATATCGCCGGTACCGCTTGGTTGTCAGGCAAGAACAAAGGCGCGACCGGACGTCCGGTGCCATTGTTGACGCAGTACCTGATCAACCGCACGGCGGCCAAGTGACCAAAGTAGACTTTTACACCGGCTCGGAAGACAAGCTGCGCACCGCTTGCCAACTGAGCCACAAGGCCATGCAGAACGGGCTGCGCGTGTTGCTGCATGTGCCGAACGAGGCCACTGCCGACAAGCTCGACAAGCTGCTCTGGCAATATCCGCCCACCGCCTTCATGCCGCACTGCCGCAGCACCGAT
>JAUSBC010000104.1 GCA_030652215.1 Sideroxyarcus sp. | reverse complement strand
GAGGGTCAGGCCGACGCCGATCGCGCCGATGTAGTTGCCGCGATAATCCAGCACCCGGTAGTTGACAAAGACTGTGCGCTGGTCGCGGTTGGCCTCATCAAGATCGACATTGCTTTCATAAGGCGCCCGCATCTCGCGGACACGAAAATACCATTCGTCGCGGGGGTCGCCCCTGCTGACAACCTTCAGCACACCACTCTCAAAATAATATTTGCGGGAACTTTCCGACACCAGGAAAGAGGTATTGGTACCGTATTTCGTCTTGACCTCGTTCAGGTAGCGCCGGATACGACTGACATCCCTTTCCCCGCCAATCAGCCAGTCACGCATAAACGTATCCTGCGCCATCATTGATGAAACAAAGACCGGCCGCAGCAAATCCTTCTGGATCTCGGAGTAGATATTGTCTGCCGTGAGCGGCAATGCCTGCTGCACGATCCCGGCGCGTATGGCATCGCGCGACACAATGAAGGCTGCAATGCCGATGGACAGGAACCCGATCACCAGGATGATGCCCAGCACCCAGACCAGTTTGTATTTATCCCTGAAGAGTTGCATGGCTCAGCACTCAGGGTTTGGCAGTGACAACGGAGGCATGCAGGCTGAAGCCGATGCCGCGCACGGAATGCAGGGGCAATTTCTCGTCGGTCGCCTGCGCCACCTTGCGGCGCAAGCGGCTGACCAGCATATCCAGCCGGTTGGAAAAGACATCGTCCGCGTGATGTCCCAGCGCCTTGATTAGCGCTTCACGCGATACTGTGATGCCAAGGTGTTGCGCCAGCACCTGGAGAAAAGAGCGTTCTGCGCCGGACAGGGAAATGTTCACCCCGGACGGCGTTGACAGCAACCAGCCGTCATCGGAAATCCGCCAGCCGCTGTCACGTTCCGGCTGCAATTTTTCGGCTGCACGCAGCCGTCGCGCCAGACTGACGATAGTGGCGACCAGCTCGACCATATCCACCGGCTTCACCAGATAAGCATCCGCACCGCCCATCAGGGCACGTACCCGGTCGGTCATCTGCCCGCGCGCGGTGAACATGATGATACCCATGGAGGCCGTTGTTCTCAGCTTCTCCATGACCGAGAACCCGTCTTCGCCGGGCAGGCCAACATCGAGGATAGCCACATCACAGGGTTGCTGAAGCAGACCGAAATACAGCTCGCGCGACCCGGGAAATCCGCGCACATCGAAGCCGTATTCGAGCAATGTCTGCACGACTTCTTCGCGCAGATCGTTGTCGTCTTCGACGAGACATACGGCGATATCGTGATTGCCGACAAGGTCAGGAGATTCACTCATGGCGTGTTTGCGTTCGCTCACAGTTTATTCAGATATCCGCAGATAGCATTCCGTTACCCGCCGCAACACCACGGCGCATGCTACCCGGCTTTCCCGGTTTCGCAACGCTACTCCGTCACCCGTCCGCGCAAAGATTTTGTTTCGCCGCGCCTGACCTTGCTTTCCACGCGTTTCCTTTGCGAACTGCGGGAAGGTTTGGTGGCGACGCGCGGTTTGGGTTTGACCGCGACCGCCAGCAACAACGCTTTCAGGCGACGCAGCGCCTCGTTGCGGTTCTGTTCCTGGTTGCGGTATTCCTGCGCCTTGATGACGACCACGCCGTCCTTGGTGATGCGCTGGTCGTTGAGCTGCAACAGACGCTCCTTGAATTCCAGCGGCAGGGATGAAGCGCCGATGTCGAAACGCAAATGCACCGCGCTCGACACTTTATTTACGTTCTGCCCGCCCGCGCCCTGCGCACGCACCGCAGTCAGCTCGATCTCGCGCTCGGGGATGATGACGTTGTGGGCGATGTATAACATGCGTTATGCCAGCACGCTGATCTGCACGTCGCCCAGACTCACCGTCTGGCCTGCACGTATCTTGGCAGTCTTGCGCGATTCGACCTTGCCGTCGACCGACACCAGCCCTTCCGCCACCAGCGCCTTCCCCGCACCGCCGCTGTCGCACACGCCGGTGAGCTTGAGCAACTGGTTCAGCTCGACGAACTCGCCGCGCAATTGAAATTCAAGTTGTTGCATGAAAGCCCCGTCCTTTATGTAGGGTGGGCACGTTCTATGTGCCCACGCGGATACACGTGTTACTTCAGCTACAGCGTGGGCACACAAGACGTGCCCACCCTACATTTTTACAATTTGACCGCGTGTTCGCGCGTGGTATGGAACACCACCTTGGGCCAGCGCTCCTGTGTGAGTCTCAGGTTGACGCTGTTGGGTGCCAAGTAGGCCAGGTTGCCGGCTGCATCGATGGCGAGGTTGTGCGACAGCGCCCTCTCGAAATCGGCCAGCATCTTCTTGTCATCGCAGGTCACCCAGCGCGCGCTGGTGGTGCTGGTGCCTTCGAACATCGCGTCAACGCCGTATTCGCCCTGCAGGCGACTGGCCACCACGTCGAACTGCAGCATACCGACCGCGCCCAGAATCAGGTCGCCGCTGTCCACCGGTTTGAACACCTGCACCGCACCCTCTTCGCCGAGTTGCTGCAAACCTTTGTGCAACTGCTTCACCTTGATCGGGTTGCGGATACGCACCGAGCGGAAAAAGTCCGGCGCGAAGTACGGAATGCCGGTGTACTGCAGCACTTCGCCTTCGGAGAAGCTGTCGCCGATCTGCATATTGCCGTGATTGGGCAGGCCGATGATGTCGCCCGCGTACGCTTCTTCCACCTGCTCGCGGCTGGAGGCCATGAACGTGACCACGTTGGACACGCGGATCTCGCGGTTGATGCGCAGGTGCTTGATCTTCATGCCGCGCTCGAAATGGCCGGAGCACACGCGCAGGAAGGCGATGCGGTCGCGGTGGTTGGCGTCCATGTTGGCCTGGATCTTGAACACGAAGCCGGAGAACGCCTGCTCGTTGGGATTCACGACACGTACCGTGGCGTCGCGTTCGATGGGCGCGGGCGCCCAATCCAGCAGCGCGTTCAGAATCTCGCGCACGCCGAAGTTGTTGATGGCGGAGCCGAAGAACACGGGCGTCTGCTTTCCGTCGAGGAAGCGTTGCAGGTCGAAGGGATGCGAAGCGCCGTGCACCAGCTCCACTTCCATCTTGAGTTGCCCGATCTCCAGCGGGAAACGCTCGGCGAGTACCGGATTATCGATACCCTTGATGACTTCCACGTCGCCGTCAGCCTTTTCTTCGCCCGGCGTGAACAGCAATATCTCGTCGCGCAGCAGGTGATACACGCCGCGAAAGGTCTTGCCCATGCCGAGCGGCCAGGTCACCGGTGCGCACTGTATCTGCAGCACCGACTCCACCTCGTCCAGCAATTCCAGCGGATCGCGCACCTCGCGGTCCATCTTGTTCATGAAGGTGATGATGGGCGTGTCGCGCATGCGGCACACCTCCAGCAGCTTGATCGTCTGCGCTTCCACACCCTTGGCCGCGTCGATCACCATCAGTGCCGAGTCCACGGCGGTGAGCACGCGATAAGTGTCTTCGGAGAAGTCCTTGTGGCCGGGGGTGTCGAGCAGATTTACAACGTGATCGCGGTATTCGAACTGCATCACCGAGCTGGCGACGGAAATGCCGCGCTGTTTCTCGATTTCAAGAAAGTCAGAAGTCGCATGGCGTCCGCTCTTGCGCGCCTTCACCGCACCCGCGAGCTGGATCGCGCCGGAGAACAGCAGCAGCTTTTCGGTGAGCGTGGTCTTGCCCGCGTCGGGGTGGGAAATGATGCCGAAAGTACGGCGGCGCGCCACTTCGCGCGCGATCTTGTCGCGCGGGACGGCTGCCGGCTCGTTGATGGGTTGTTCGATGTCTTCGGACATGGTGCTTGCCTGTGAAAAAGGCC
>JAUSBC010000103.1 GCA_030652215.1 Sideroxyarcus sp. | reverse complement strand
ACTGTTCTACCCCCATCCTAACCTTCCCCCTGCATGGGGGAAGGAACTGCTCGGCTGGATTAATCATTTGCGCGTTCGTTTTCATCATCACGCCCCCAACTCCACGCCCGGCACCGCAACTGCCTTCGCCCACGGCGAAGGCTTGCGCACCGATTCCCACACCGGACTCTGCAACGTCAGCGCCAGTTGCCGCGCCAGTTCGATCATGCCGCTATAACCTTCGTAACCGAATTCGCGCTCCTGATTGATGTCAAGGAACGGGATGCGCGCCTTGAGTGCGGTGTACATATTGCGACCGCCCGCGATCAGGATGTCGGCCTGATATTCCTTCACCGCACCGAGCAATGCCTTGGGACTGCCGTCGGTGATCATGCGGGTCTTCTCGCCCATGATCTCGCGGATGCGCGCCTTGTCTTCCTCGGTGGATTTGTTGGTGCCGGTGGCGACGACTTCCAGCCCCAGGTCCTGCAGGGCGGAAACGATGGACCACGACTTCACGCCGCCGGTATAAAGCAGCACGCGCTTGCCGCGCAGTTTTTCGCGCCAGGGATCGAGCTCGGCATTGATCTTCGCTTCTTCGCGCGCGATGAGCGCTTCGGTACGTTCTGTGAGCGACGGGTCGTTGAGCAGCTTCGCGAATTCGCGGAAGGCCATCGAGGTGTCGGTCACGCCGTAGAAGCTGCCCTCGAAATAAGGTGTCTTGTAGTCGGTCTGCAGCTTGCGCGCGACGTTGAGCAGCGCCTTGGCACACACCACCATGTTGGCTTTGGCGCGGTGCATGGTTTGCACTTCGCGGAAACGGCCGTCGCCGGAAAGCGTGCACAGGATGCGCAGGCCGAGTTCGTCGAACAGCGGCGCCACATTCCAGAATTCGCCCGCGATGTTGTATTCGCCGATCAGGTTCACGTCGTGCACGGTGATGCCGGGACGCTGTTGCTCGGGCGGCACCGGCAACGGCTCCGCCGTACCCACTACATATTTGAACATGGCCTCGCCCGCGATGCGGTTGCCCAGATTCTTGGTGCCGTAGAAACCGGCGCAGTCCACCGGGATGCACGGCACACCGAATTTTTCGGCAGCGGCTTTGCACACGGCGCCAATGTCGTCGCCGGTCAGTGCGGGCACGCAGGTGTTGTAAACGAAGACGGCTTTCGGCGCGTAGCTGTCGACTGCCTGTTTGATGGAATGGAACAGGCGCTTTTCGCCGCGCCCCATGATGACGTCCTGCTCGGTGAGGTCGGTGGTCATGCCGATACGGAACAGCGACGGGCCGGACGAGCGCGTGCCGCGACCTTCCCAGGAACTGCCCGCGCAGGCGATGGGGCCGTGCACGATGTGCGCCACATCGGCAATCGGCAGCAAAGCAATCTGCGCCCCGTCGAAAGAGCAGCCGCCCGCCGTCGCACCCGGCTTGGGTCGCGCACAACCGGATTTCTCCTTCTTGTTATGCTCGCAGGCTGGTTCGTTCAGCAGTTCGGCGATGTCCTTGGCTTGCATGGCAGTGGCTCACGAGTAATGACACCCTCGTATTCGCAATTGCCGTGCCAAGGTCAGCGGGTTGATTTCAATGGGATTTATGCATGGATGTTTTGTAGCAAACACGACAAGACATCCGGATACAACAAAAAAAACGGGCAAGCTTAGCCAGTCAGGCGGGTTTGTGCTCAGAGCAATCTACAATAATTCGACCATAAGCTGCGTCCCATAACACCTGGAACGAATTCACCTGTTCAGGAACACCCGACCATATACATTGGTATCGGCGTCGATCCTTCCCCCGAGCCCCCGAGTGATCCATCAGTAGTTGTAGAGGACCCCGCGTCCGGCCACGTAAACCCGACCCGCAACGTTGTTGTCTGCCGCGATAGCTCCAACGCCGCCCCACTGGTTGGCGTCATCGTTGATTCGAGTCCACGTAGAACCTGCATCGTCGGATCGGAAGATTCCCGCTACGCCGCCCACCGTTCCTACCAGGTAGACCGACGCAGAGTAGCTTGAACCCGGCACCGGCTTGCCAAGGGCAACCCGCTGAGCGCCGTAAGATGTTGGGCCTTGATAGTGATCGTACCCGGCAGGAGTCGAAGCCATGGTGGTCAGTTTTGTCCAACTCACGCCCGAATCGGTTGAGTGATAGACATTGTCGCCATTGGTCAGCCACACATCGCCTTCGACATAGGGGTTCACCGCCAGCGAGGTGCTCCAGAAGTTCTGAAAGCTCAAATCATTAAGCGCCACATGAACGGATTGAGTGAAGGTTTTTCCGCCATCGGTCGAGTAGTAGAACTTGCCGTTGGTATTGGACCACCTGGCGCCACCGGCATCGTAGGCATAGACCTTGTTGGGATTCTTACGGTCGGCAGCAAGGTGGTAGGCGCTGTTGATGCTCGTCTGGGTGGGGACCGGCAAGTCCGTTGCTATCCAAGTCGCCCCGTTGTCGGACGTGTAGTAAGGCACACCGTTGGATGTGGTGTTTCCACTGCTGGTCGATGGTGCCCACACCAATTTCCCCTGGGCAGTCACCGCGATATTGGCTTCACCCGAACCGCCCTTGTCCACATTGGCTCCGGCTGGTGCGAAAGGCGGCATGGTCGCGAAGGCCGACCAACTTTCACCGGAGTTGGTCGAATAGACGCCCACTGTCGAGGGGTTGGAGCCTCCGTTTGTGTTCCCGATGGCTGCGATGTAGGCCGGATTGGTCCAGGCCATGTCGGTGCCGTTGCCGTTGCCGAAGGTAAGGTTGCCGGGGTTCGTGGTCGGTTTCGTGTTCACGTTGGTATGGACCTGGGTTCCCACGTCCCAGTACCCGGCGACCAGGAGGTACGAAGCCCCTGCTGGAGGCGTCATCAGAGTGCGGGTTGCCAACTCCTCGATGCCGTCCACAGACAGGGTCCAACTGGGTGTTGCATTGGATGCATTGGAGGTTGACCAGACGCCGCCGCCATAAACGTGGAGAACGTTATCGGGATTGAAGGGGTTGATTTCGACGTCATCTATCCAGCCAAGCGAGGTGTTGCTCCCATCGCCAATGATCGTCCAGGTCGCACCAGCGTTTTGAGAGTAGTACACCGCCGGGGAAGAGCCGACCCAGGTGCTGGTCGCTCCTAGGGCAATCTTCGTGGCCGCACCCGAACCGTAGACCGAAAGCCCTCCAAGCCCGGCTCCCTGCCATGGACCAGTCTTAAGTTGGGTCCAGGTGGAGTTGCCATCAAAGCTATAGAGGTACGCCCACTTGCCGTCCGCATACGCACCAGGCCCCGACGCGCCTACGAAATCCAGGTAGATCCTTCTGCTACTGGAGTTCGTATCCATGTCGCGGACGATGTGAGGGATATAGAGCGCGCCGTCTGTAACCACCGCATTCGGAATATCGATCCCCGTCCAGTTCAACCCGCCATTGATTGACTTGTACATATAGTATGTCAGTCCAGCCAGCCCCTTGTAGTCCGGCGCAACCGTGACGTAGATCGTTTGGGTCTCATTTCCCGATGGGGTGTAGCCCGAAGCCGGGACTGCCGTGTCAAAGATCACCCCCTCGATACCAATGGGGCTATTGCCCAGGCTTCCAATATCCCCGCCGTTGGGCGCGCTGGTCATCTTGTAGGTCGACAGGGTTGTCACTTGATTCCACGCGTCCCCACTGTCGGTGCTTTTCCAAAGCCCCTGCGTGCGCGTGGCATAGAGCAGCACCGTAGGCTTGTTGGGATCGACCATGAGTCTTTCGCCAATGGCGCGTCCGCCGTTGTTTCCGCCTGCAGGGAACGGCAGGTCCACATAAGTCCAGGTGTCCCCTTTGTCAGATGATTTGTAGAGCCGCGCATTGCCGCCGTTCACATACATCCCGCCGACGAGGTACACCTTGTTGGCATCGGTCGGATCAAGGGCGATGCTCTCGACTCCCTGGAACCTGCCCTCGGTGAAGCCGAACATATCGGTGATGGGAATCCATGTTGAGTTGGCGTTATCCCACCGATAGGCGCCGGCGACGTCGGTTCGCGCATAGAGAACATTGGCGACTGTCGGATGAAAGATGAGGCCGGGAACATACCCGCCGCCGCCGAACTTGATATTGGCCCAACCCGTGGAGGGCGGTTCAGATACTGAGGAGCCAACTGCGAAGCTCACGGTGCTGGTTGCGCTTGCCACCACATTATTGGCATCCTTGACCGAGAAGACCACGTTCGCCGCTGCGTAGGTGGCAGTAGGTGTTCCCGTTACCGCACCGGTGCCGGTGTTAAGGCTCAAACCCGCAGGCAGTGTTCCGGTTGAGACGTAGTAGGTATACGGCGTTGCGCCGCCGCCGGGTGTCAAGGGCGAGAAGCTGACCATCGCCGTTCCAACCGTCAGGTTCTGTGCCGCCGTGTTGGCTGTGGCAGTGATTGAGACACTTCCATTGGAAACTGGTGATGGTGAAGTGGAGGGAGTTCCACCCCCGCCGCACGCGGCAACAAGCAGGCTTAAAAAAACAACGCTGGCGAGGCTTGCAGTGACAACAGCTGGTTTGCGCGGTACCGGCAATACATTTGGTTCTTTACGGAAAAACATTTTGGAGCGACTCTCTCAACTGAAATTTTCAAAATCATAACAATTCAACGTGCAGGCAAAAACCCTGAGCAAAATGGGCCTTAACCTAAACCAACCGCAGATTGCCGATACCCCTTAAAACCAGGGAAGCGCTGATTCATTCGGCTTCGTCGTTCCGGCGAAGGCCGGAACCCAGTTGAATAAAGACACTGGATACCGGCTTTCGCCGGTATGACGAAAAATCAGCTTTCCTAGACCGAGTAAGGCGCCGCCACCCAACTCTTCAACAAAGCCGCTTCGGTATCCGGCAAGTAGCTGAACCCCGCCTCCAGATCGCGCGCCACGGCGTAAGCCACCTTGGGCGGCGTGATGGTTCCCGCAACCAGATGCGCATACCAGGCCGAGGTGTATCCGGCGGCACGGTCGAAGGCCTGCAACTGCACGTTCATTTCCACTCCGGAGAGTTCGGTATTCCACTGGAACGGTTTGAGTTCGCGCGCGTGGCGCGACACCAGCGAGGCCGTGAGCACCGGGTTGCGGTAACGGTCCTGGTGTTCGCGCAGAGCAACGATCCAGTGGTCGCTGAAGTGGCCGCGCAGGGCGGCGCTGCTGTGCGCCCATTCGGAAAGCAGGCGCGGCAATCCGGCATTGCGCACATCTGCCGCTGCGCTTCTGGCGATGGTCTGGCGCATGTCGATCAGGCGGCGGAAACGGTAGCGGGGAGCGGCGACCGCCTGCGCTTCGAGCAGCACGGGGGCAATCGGCTCGGTGAGTTCCTGCAAGTCTTCGGGAGGATTGGCGACATCAATCAGTTCGCGATCCAGCACTTCCTGCAGTTCTTCCACTTCAAGTTGCAGGAAATCTGCCGGTGCGGGGCCGTAGGCAGCGACGAAATAATGCGTGCGTCCGGTGTGGCGCGTCACCACCAATCCTTTGCCAGCATGGCGATCCACCAATTCGCCCATGTCGCCGTCGCAGGCGGCCAGTTCGAGCTTGGCCCAGGTGGCCAGACTTTCGGCGATGCGCGTACCGTCGGCTGCGATGATTCCGCCCGGGCGATACCAGCCGCCGCGGTTCAGCGCATAACGGAAGGTGCAGCCGGGACGGATGCGGTTGGCGATCTCCAGCAATGTGCTGTGGTGCGGGCGCGGCGGGGTGGCTTCGATCTCGTCTGCCAGGTTGCGCAAGGTGGCTTCGTCCAAGGTGTACATGCTCATAACTCAATCATCTCCCAGCAAAAAATCATTCAGGCGTTGTCGCACCAGTGCGCGCACATCCGGTTCGACATCGTCCACCATCTCGGCAATGTCTTCAAGGGGGGCGCGTTGCGCCGCTTCCAGCCGCACCACCCAATCGCTGTCCGTCAGCATCTTTTCCGCATCGTCTGGCAACATACGCGAAGCAACGATGCGCCGCACTTCCGCATCCTCGTCTTTCGCCAGCAGGCTCAGGGCAAACGGCGGCAAACGCCGCGCGACTTCCTTGCGCACTTCGCGATCCGTGTCACCCACCATGCGCCGCAACTGGCCATGCGGCAGCCGCCGCGCCACTTGCAGACGCACCAGATAATCCTCGTCCCCGACCAATGCGCTCAAGTGTTCCGGCGCAATGCGCGCAGCCACCGTCATGCGCACTTCGCGATCGGTGTCGTGCAGGTATTCGTCCAGCCCGTCGGCGGGCAAGCGGCTCGCCACCACGCGGCGCACCACTTCGTCCGCATCGCGCGGCAATTGCCGCACTTGTTCCAGCGGCGCATAGCGCGCGGCAATGGCGCGCCGTTCCCAGAACTTGTCGCTCAGGTATTCCTGCGCAATTTGCGGATTGCGCCGCAAAAACCGGTCGATCTGCCGCCCGCTCTGTGCAGTCAGACAGACATCGCCCGGCACGCACCCACCCTGCTCCAGCAAAGCACGATGCGGGCAGACCGTGCAATCGACGCACACGACTTCAACCAACGGCGACGCACCGGAATGACGTTCCGACATATTGAGAACCTTCAATTGTTGCTGCGCAATGAACCTGCGAAGGGTAAGAGCAACCCCCGTGCCAGCCTGCACGACAGGGCGCAATACCAGTACTGGCGCGGGGGATGATTGAAGCCAGATAGTAATGGGCGGGAGGTTTTGTAGCGATTGCGACAATGGAGCGTCTGCGTCCCTGCTCACTCTCCGGCGCGCCCGGGCAAGTGTTGGGATTCCAGGTTTTCCACCGCCTTGAAGATCAAATCTGCGATTCTCTTGGCTGTCGCCGGGTTGACCTGGGCTGCTGATTGCTAATACCCGACTTCCCTTTGGTGACGTAGTGCCACGATGATTGCTGTCTGACCGTCGAAGCGATAGAGAGCAACATATCCGCTACTGCCAAAGGCAATCGGCCATTCCCGGTATTCGGGCTCCATGCCCTCGATTGGTCGCCCGACTTCTGGATGTTGCTCAAGGATTCTGACACTTAGGCGAATGGCCTTTACTGCTTCCCGTGCGGCAAGAATATTCTTGGTAATCAGAAAACGATAGGCACGCTGCACATCATTCAGCGCGGCAGGTGACCAAATCAAACGTGGCACGCGGGCGGCTCCACATCCTGTGAATCTTCCAACTTGGCGAGCCAGGCATCCGCCTCGTCATGCGTTACATGCAATCCCGTAAGCTGATACTCATCCCACGCGCGGATACCTTCTTGTCTGAACGCCTCTCGTTTTTCCTCGCGCTCCACATATTCGCTGATCGCATCAAGCATGACACGATGCGGCGTGCGATGCCGCGCATCCGCAAGACGCTTAACCCGTTCTTTTATTTCTCGATCAACTTTGAGCGTGGTCGTGCTCAGCACGTTGGCGGCCATGATTTCTCCCGAAAGTATGCGGTGTTACTTAGTGACACTTTACTTCAACTACGGGACTCGCGCTAGTGGCATAAGCGCTGGCAACCCTTGGCCTGTCAGCTGCAAAACAAGTCGACTGAAATCTACGCTCTGACTGCTAGAACTTCCCGTTGTCGACCCGCTCAACGACATCGGCAGTAACCTGCTCAAAAGTCAGTATCTGCTTGCCTTTATGGTCCTTGAGAAATTCCTCCGCATCGGCGCGCGTCTCCAATGGCACGAATTCGTGCCCCATCGGGCCGAGCACATCCGAGCCGATGACGAAGAATGCCTTGCGCGCATCCACTTTGCCCAGACTGTAGAACTCGGTGACATGTATGCCCGCGATTTCTTCGCTGCGGTGACCGGGCGCGTATTTGTGAAGGTCCTGCAGGTACTTGAACATGTCCTTGGCGCCGTCGAAAAAATGCGCGTGACCGTCGCGGTATTTCACCACGGCGACCCAGTTGGGATATTTGGAGACCAGCATGCCGCACACCGGGCATAAATCCTTTGCGCCCGGTTTGGGCACGACAACACCCTCCTGGGCGGCGGCAAATGCCGCCCAGAGGGTGAAGAACGACAGGATGACGAGTCGAATAACTAACTTCTTGCCGAAAAATTCATTAGACCAAAAGCCCTCCCGGCCTCCCCTTATCAGGGGAGGAGCAGACTCTGCTCTCCCCCTGACAAGGGGGAGTTGGAGGGGGTTTGAGCTCGTTGAACAATTCAGGCTCATGATCTCAGCTCGGCTTCATCATCATTTTTTTACGGCGCTCTTCGCGGTTCTTGCGGATCATCGACACGTCTTGCGCCATGTCGGTGTAGGCCGCCAGCAATGCCGCGTCGAAATTGCCCGGCTCGCCGCCGTTGGTGCCTTGCGATGCCTTGAGTGCCGCTTCGTCGCTGTAGGCGACCTTGCTGCGCTTGGTCATCACGCCCTTGATCTGGCTGCCGATCAGGAAGGTGGCCTTGCCCACTTCGACCAGCGGCTTGATCTCGGCAGTGGAGGCGTTATCGCCGACGTAGATCGCCTTCGGCTCACGGTCAACGTTGACCGACAGACTGATCGCCGCGCAGTGGATGGAGCAGGTGCCGTCGGCGAGGTCGTCGCTGTAATGCACGACCATGCGCGAGTGGTGGTACTGTTTGCGGTCCATGCCGCAGTACGGACACTTGGCATATTTCTCGATGTCATTCTCGAACGCCTTGGGATCGGCGGCCTTTTTCGGCACAAACTGTGCCGGTGTGCCGTCGCTGGCACAGGATTCGGCTGCATGTGCGGGAATGGCGGCGAGGCCGACAGCGGCAACGGAAAATTTAAGCAGATCACGACGATTCATTTGTTTCTCCTTATCAAGTTATAGATGCAAAGCGACTTCTTGTCCTACCGGTACTGCACCATCGCTCCCTACTCGTTCCTCTTTATAATTATCTGAAACAGTTTTACCAGTTCGCCAAATTGCGGATCACGCTGTAATAAGTCAGCCCCTGCCACAGCGTAGAAAGCCCCAGCGCGATGACGAACAGCGCCGCACTGCGAATCAGCCAGCCTCGCGCCTTGATTCCCAACTTGCCGAACAGGAAGCTGGCGGCAAACATCGACGGCAGCGTGCCCGCACCGAAAGCCAGCAACAATAAACCGCCTTCAATCGGGCCGGGGGCGGTGGTGGCCTGCACAGCCATCGCCATGACCATCGAACAGGGCATGAGCCCGTTGACCGCACCGCCGATGAACGAACCGGCCACCGGACCTTTCTGCGTGGCGGTGGCGAATTGCTTGAATATCCATTTCATCGGCGCGAAGTGCAGCGTATTGCTAATCGGCAGCACGCCCAATATGTCGAAACCGAGCAGGATGACCACCAGCCCGGCGATGATCTGCAGTATCCCCTGCACCTTGCCGAACAGGCCGGTCTGCACCAGCACCGCGCCCAGACTCGCCGCGATCAGGCCGATCAGCACATACACCGAGACGCGCGCCGCGTGATAGGCCAGGTAGGGCGCAATACTCTTTGCACCCTGACGCATGAAAAAGCCGGACACCAGCCCGCCGCACATGCCGAGACAATGACCGGTGCCGAGGATGCCGGTCATGAAGGCGAGGCCGTAGGAAATCTCGTTAGCGTGCTGCATTCATCAACTCTCCGGCAATCTTTTCAAAAGTCGCCACATCGGCTTCGCCCACCACCTTGGCCTTGATGAGGCCGTCGGCACCGACGAAATATGTGGTCGGCAGACCGACCACGCCATAGGAACGGGTGATGGCCGATCCATCGTCGAGCAGCGCCGGGTAGCTCGCGCCGATCTTCTGCATGAAGGATGCGATGGTCGCCTTATCCTGTCCCGCGTTCACCGCAAGGATCTGCAAGCCCTGCGCGCGTTTGCGCTGGTAGACCTGCTCGATGGCGCTCATCTCGCCTTCGCAGAAACGGCACCAATCGGCCCAGAAACGGATCACCACCGGCTTGCCGCGAAAATCCTCGGGAAAGCGCGCTACCGTACCGTCCATATATATAGTGTTGAAAGCCGGCGCGACGCTACCGATATTCAGTTTGGGCGCGCTATCGCAAGCGCCAAGCAACAATAAGGTCAGCAAGAACAGGGAACGCCGCATCTCAGTCTTTCAGCAAAATCAAATTCGAATTGACGACCATGAACGTCGCCACCGCAGCAAACAAAGCAAAACCCAGCGCCGCGATCCACGCCAGCCGCCGCGACATCTGCGGCACGACGGCGGCAAGACTGGGCACGCGTGCAAACGGCTGTATGGCACCGACGCCCAGCCCGGCTGCAGTTGCGGCGAACAGCGGCAGATACAGCCAGTAGCCCTGATAATCGTATTCATGCTTGAGCAGGCAGAACGGGCAATGATGGTGCGGATGCTCGTACACATAGAGCGAGACGAACGACAGGATGCCGGTGAGCGCGGCGATAAAGGCGGCGGCGGAAGCGGCAGCGACGACATAAGCCGCGCGCAACTTG
>JAUSBC010000097.1 GCA_030652215.1 Sideroxyarcus sp. | reverse complement strand
ACTGTTTCTGGAATAGTTGACAATGAACTCACAGAAGTTCTTACGCTTGGAGTTGAATGGGGCTATCTTAATAAGTCGACGCAAGGGACCAAGGAAGGCGTTGGTAGAAACCCGAGATACATTCTCTCTCGTCGCCTTGGTCCATATTTCAAGCTTGACGTTTCTGGATTTGCGGGAAACATGCAAGTAACTGCTGAAGATTTGAAACTATCATACTTCGACCCAAAACTTTTTAAATCTATAAAATTCAAGTCCGATGCTTCAATTCAGGGTCAAGCTTCTCTGCTTGGGGATACGAAATGAAAGCTACTCTTAATGAAATTCATAACTATATTGGATCGCAGCGCTTCGTTTTTGTCGGTTGTGCAAGCTTTGAGGATAGATGCTTGTCTATCCCGCGAAGCATTGACATTGGCAATATTGAAAAAGCTCTGATATTTAGAGCTAAAGAGTTTTTGTTTTATTCTGAACGCAATAGCAATCATCTTGCTAGCATTTTTAAAGACAAATTCGTTGAGGTTCCATTCTCAATCTCTAATCCTTTCACGGTCGCAGATAGAATCTCTAGTTTCCTCTGTAGCGGAACTCTTTGCCTTGATAGTTATAACGTAATATTTGACATATCGACTTTCACAAGAGAGTCAATGCTTATAATACTTCGCTATCTCCTTATTAATCGTTCGGCATTGGGTAGGGTTGTTTTACTGTATAATTCTACAGCGAATATGCCAGACCATCTTAGTCTTGGGCCATTGGCTTTACGAAGTGTGCTTGGTTATTCAGGGATCATGTATCCAACACGTCCTCTTCATTTAATACTTATTCTTGGCTTTGAGATTGAACGTGCTCGTGAGATTATTACTAGATTAGAACCGCAAATGCTATCTATTGCCTATGGAAAACAATCCGGGTCGATCAACAGCGAGTTACATGACAGAAATTCTAGATTTCTTGACCAAATGCAGTGTGCCTATGGGAGCACAATGACAGCATTCCCGATCTCTGTCGTTGACCCATTTGAGACTTCTACAGATCTTGCTGAATACTCCCTAAAATTTAATGAATTCAATACGGTTATTTCACCTCTCAATACAAAGTTATCCGCGATAGGCGCTGGGTTGTACTGCATCGATAACCCAGAAGCTCAAATTTGCTATCTTCAAATGGGAGAGTACAACTTTTCTGAGTACTCAACACCGTCTGATTCCTTTTATGGTTACGACATGCCTTAGCCGTCTTCGCTTTATGTGACAACTGCATATTCTTATTTGGTTCAACTTACATATTTTTAGAATACAACTGAACGTCCACAATGCCTCATGCTATCTTTCTCGATCCACGTTTCTCTTATTTGACTTCTTCTTTTCCATCACCTTCAGACCAGCCCGCTCAAGCGCTGCAACAAGCTATATGGCTCGCTTTAGACACCGCTCAAGCGTTGCAATTGCAGCTCGGATTCGTGCATGAGCCTCGTCAGACTTTCGATGGTCTGATTCTGCGCTGCTGCCAGCTCGCTGGCTACTCGGCTCTCCCACTTGGCCAGCGCGTCCACCAGATGCAATTCCAGTTAGTTCATGGCTCACTCCAGGCGCAGGGCTTGGCGCTTGTGACCATGCCCCCCTAAGCCCGGTCCAGGAATTTTGTTAGATTACTGGGCAAGGAGGACGTGATACGGGCAGAAACGTCCTCGCTCCCTGAAAATCAACCAGCAAATTAACCAGCAGATTAACCGGCAAATTACACGGCAAATTTCGTATTTTGATTGAGCCTTTTGGCAATGGCTGTTGACATATAATGTCCCGACGATTATTTATTTATTCAAGTCAACAAACCCGTCAAATTACCCGGCAAATTATCCGGCAGTTTTACGATCATGGAGGAACATGGACGAAGCACAGTGGACAGACCCCTACCGCCTTGCCCCGGCGCTCCCCGATCCACCCGACATGGACGATCTGCGGGACATGGCAACAGATGTTCGCGAGGGCTCCAAAGGACTCGAGGCCACGCTGGCACCAGAAACCGCCCAGGCCATAGGCGACAAGCTGCGCATCATAAACAGCTTCTACAGCAACAGCATCGAGGGGCTTGTCTCCACCTACCGTAACATCGAGAACGAAGTGAGCCGCGTCGAAAGCGGAGAGCCCCCCGTGTTTACTCCGATCCCCCAGGACAGATACGCCCAGGAGGTCGGAGCTGCACACGTCCAAGTCGAAAAAGAGCTTATGGATGTCGTGCTCGAGCAAAACGGGAATGTCAGCCATCCCGAGTTTATTGCCCACATCCACCAAAGCATTTTTTCGAAGCTCCCGCCGGAGCACCAATTCACGCACGAAAGGGGCCACTTTACCGACATCCCCGTGCTGCCCGGAACATTCAGGGACGGGCCAATTCACGTTGGCAACATGAACTACAGCGCGCAGATCGGCCCGAAGACGAAGGAAGACTTGGAAGCCAACATGCAGGCCTTTGGCCGGATCTATAATCCGGCCACGTTCAAGGGCGGCGAGGCCCAAGTGGTTGCCGCCGCAGCCGCACACCTCAAGCTTGGCTGGCTTCATCCGTTCCGGGACGGAAACGGCAGAACCATTCGCCTGCAAAGCACCCTTTTCTTGGCCAGGTGCGGCGTCAACCGGGCCAACCTCTGGAGCCTTTCGCGCGGTCTGTCCATGCGCCGGGGCAACTACTTCGGCGCACTTATGGTCGGAAATCCGCAGCCTACACAAGACAACAGGGAAAAGGTCACTTTCCAGAGCGAAAACGTGGCCATGTTTTGCGAGGACTTCCTGGCCATCGCCAAAGAACAAATCGACTTCATGAAGGGCCAGCTCCGGCTCAGAACCGTATTAGACCGCATTGACCGTTTCGCCGTCGAGAACCTGGATTCAGCCACCTACGGACCAAACAAGATGGAAGCTGCCCGACTGCTTCGCGCCGTGTTCAACGAGGGGAGCATTGAGAGGGCCAAGTTACCGGAGATTCTGCCCGGCATGGGCGAGAGAACCATCCGCAAAATCTCAAGTGGCCTTCTCAAAGACGGACTCTTGGCGTCCAGGCACACCAAGGCCCCCTTCACCATAGGACTTCCGGCAAAAGCCATGAGCACGTATTTCCCGGATCTGTGCATACCGTCCCTGATGGGAGCCGAAGCAGTCAGGGAGCAAGCCGAGCAGAAAGGCCGCGTTCCGACCAAGACGGTCGGCGGGTTTGAGATCGGCTAGAGCGGCGGGGTCTGTGAGCAGCAACCCAGTGGTGGCACCACCGACAAAGAACCTCATCAGTCAGCTCACCCAGGAGATTGGCCGTTGCCAAGAGTGTGCCGATGTTGCCACG
>JAUSBC010000091.1 GCA_030652215.1 Sideroxyarcus sp. | reverse complement strand
GATTGGTCCACGGGCGCCCAACTGGTGATGGCGATGCTGCCGCCCGGTTTGAGCGTGCGGTGGATTTCGGCGAAGCCTTTTTGCCTGTCGGGGAAGAACATGAGGCCGAACAGCGAGAAGGCGGCGTCGAAGGTGGCATCCGCATAGGGCAGGGTCTGCGCATCGCCACAGTGCAGGGCGATGTTGCGGTGTCCGGCTTGTTCGATCTTGTTGCGGAACACGGCGAGCATGGCTTCGGAGAAGTCGATGCCGTGTACTTGTTCGGCATGCTGCGCAAGCCTGAGCGCGAGTGTGCCGGGGCCGCAGGCGACATCGAGTACGGTGGAGTTCGGTTTGAGTTTGCTGGCGGCAATGGCTTCGTCGGCGAATTCTTCGAACACCAGCATGGTGGTTTCGGCGTAGCCGTCGGCGACGAGGTTCCAGGGGGGGCTGGTGGAGAGTGGGTTTTGGCTCATGGAGTCTACCCCCACCCTAACCCTCCCCCTGCATGGGGGAGGGGATGGGCGCTATCCCTGTTTGAAGCCACAAATTGTGATTTCAAGTTGGCAATTTCTTTTGAACGTTCGCGGGCTGCGTGAGACAAGTTTCCCCCTTTGATTCCAGTGCTGGATGCCCCCGCTGTGAGGGTTCTTGTCTTGCGCCAGCTCCTGATCTGGGTTTTTTGTCTTGTGCTTCGTGCCGTACGTGCGACGCGATATGCATGGGGCAAATCTGCAAGTTGTGGCGAACTGTATGGGAGTTTGATGGGCGGTGTCAATGCGACGTAAGGGCTGGTTTGGTTCTGGATTGTCCGTTAGACCCCAACCCTCACCAGCTCACCCTTGTGCGAGCATCCGCATAGGGGGCGTAACGGTGTCCGCCGCGCCCGGCGGGTTTTTCGTTTAAGGTCACAATTTGCGACCTTAAAGCTTTTCATTCCGCAGCTTGTAGCCTGGATGGAATGAAATGAAATCCGGGAGGGCAGACGCAAATCCCCGGATTCCGCTGCGCTCCATCCGGGCTACGCAACTATCACCATTGTTCGCTTCCTCGATCACGGATGTTCCGCGTTCTGCAGCAGTGAGTCGTCGCGGTACACGCGGGCCAGCATCTGGTTGAATTCCGCTGTGCGGCCGGAGACGGTCGGGCGCAGCACGCCTTGCTGCTGCAGGACGGAAATCAGTTTGCGCGGGGCTACACGTTTGTCGCCGACGATCTCCACGTGTCCGGCACCCACTTCGATTCTTCGTGCGCGCGTGTCGTTATCCACCTTGGGATTGCGCTGCTCGGCCAGCGAGAATATGTCGTCGCTTTCCAGGCAGCGGCCATCTTGTTCGCGCCGGCATGTTCCGCTTTCGTCGGTGTCTATTTTCAGGTAGTTGTCCACCTCGGGGATCAGCGTGCCCGGTTCGATGATGAAGTCGGATGAGTAGGTGATGTCCATCCATTTTGCGCCGGTGACGATATAGCAGGTCACCGGCAGCAAGCCGAACGAGGCCCAGCTTAGCCATTTGCGGCCGCAGGTTTCGGCAGAGCCGATGCCGTTGAACGGGCCCGAGATGGTGACCAGCCGCAGGTCGGGGTGCCGGTTGGGCGGTGCCACGGGCAGGTCGGAGAGCGAGCGGCGGGCAATGAGTGCGCCCTGGCTGTGGCCGATCACGACGATTTGCGGTGTGCGCGTTTGTTCGGCCAGGCGGTTGACGGCATTGCGCAATGCGGTGGCGCTTTTGTCGAGCGCGTCGCGGTCATCGTAGGTAAAGCAGGCGGTCTGCTGTCCCTGGAATGCAAGCACTTGCGCCAGTCCGCGGAATTCACCTGATGAGCCAAAGCAGCCGTGTGTCAGCACGTTGACCGGCTGGCTGGTATTCAGGCGCAGGGTGCGGTCCGGATTGTCGGTGCAGGGCCCCAGGCCGGGAATGTTCAGGCTGACGTCGACAGGCGGAAGATTGCCTTGTTCGATGTGATAGTAGGCAGGATCAGGTTTCCCCGATGTGGCACAACCGCCCAGCATGCAAAGGGATAAAGCCAGGCAGGCCAAGGACAGGTGATTGCATGCTTTGCGGGCAGAGTGCGGATTCCGTGTCATGGTGTTTTCCTCCTGGAGTTGCAAACATGTTACGGGAATATCGGCGACTGGGTACGGATTAAGGATGCGCTGATTAAGCCCGTTCGCACAGAGATACGAAGGGCTTTGGAGCTAACCCCGTGCAGCGTGTGTTGTTGGGGCTTTAGCGCTTACCTGCGCCATCTCGAAGGGCTCGCCGTGTTTGCTGAGCATGCATGCCAGTTTTGACAAATATGTCAGGCACTGCCACCCGGGCTGGCATATCGGTTTGCGAGGGTTCGACCGGAACAGGCTTGGATATAGGGCTTGTGGGCCTTGCCGGAACTGGCACGCACCTTGCTGACATACAAATGCACGCAATGCCATGCTTCTCTGCCCTGACAACGCCATACAGATTTTCAATTAAGCCAATAAGGAAAAACATGAAACAAACTCTGTTCCAGGAAAAATATCCCGTTCTCGTTTCGGAGATCGGCAAGAACGAAACCGCGTGCAAAAGCGTGGAAGATATCGCTGCCTATTTCAAGGCGAAGATTGCCGAGAATCCCAAAGTGAAATTCATTGCTTTGTTCGACCATTTCGCGCACACCAAGAGTATCAACGGCGAAATTGGCACGGGTATCTGCGGCGCGCTCGATGTGATTTTCTGTTTCGGTTTCGCCTTGCCCAATCCGCAAGTGCTGGCGGTTCGCCCGCGCTCCATAGGCGTGGCCGATATGGGCGACAAGTTTGTGGTGAGCTTCATGGAAGCGCCCATGAAACCCGCCAACGATGCCATGGAGATGTGGGTGAAGGGTTTGCGCAACCAGGCCTGAGCTTGTGAGGCCGCCATTCGCTTGTTCAGCAGCGAATGAGGACTTGAGCAGAGCTTACTTAGTCAAAATTCTATGGGAAATGATATGCAAGAGGAATTGAATCAACCCGCCGTAACCCCTTATGAACTCATAGGCGGCGATGCGGCTATCCGCAAACTGGTCGACCGGTTTTACCAATTGATGGAGGAACTGCCGGAGGCGTACACCGCGCGCAAAATCCATCCGGCCGACCTCACCGAATCTGGCAACAAGTTTTTCGATTTTCTGTCGGGTTGGCTGGGCGGTCCGCAACGGTTTGTGGAAAAGTACGGACATCCCATGCTGCGCCGCCGGCATATGCCTTTCCCCATCGGTCCGGAAGAACGCGATCAATGGCTCATGTGCATGAAGATGGCGCTGGAGGAGGTCGTGGAGAATGTCAGTCTGCGCGATTTCTTGTATGCGCAGTTTGTGCAGATCGGCGAAAGCATGCGCAACCGTGGCGAGAACCTGCAGGGGTGCTGTCACTGAATTTGTTGATCCGGTCTTGGTTTGAGGCAGGATTGTGCATTTGGTCCAAACCTCTTCTTGAGCGAGCATCCACTGCGCGGTTTGTCTACCAACCCCACTTCAGGCAGAGCCAAACCTGCTCCTCCCCTGACCAGTGACAGCGGAAGGGTCGCTGCGCAGCAGCGGGGCGCCCACCGGCGTACTCCTTGCGGGTGCAAGGGGAGGCTGGGAGGGGTTTGGTTCCTGAGAGTTATGTCTTTGTTGGCAACGGCGTTGGGAATGGCTGGGGCGCTTTGTTTGGGCAAATCATCGTAGCCGGGTTCGCCATGTTTCTCTGGAAGCGAATCGCCCATACTCGCTCAACCTTACACCAATAGCCCAGCCAATTCCTGATAATCTGGGAACCGGCCATCAACACTAAGCAGTTGAGCTTTGTATTCAATTGTTGTGGCGATAATGATGCGATCAACCGGGTCTTTGTGGTGTTCGGGCAGCGATACTGCGCGCTCGGCAATTGATCTGGTCACAGGAATAATTGCGATGCCATTCTCTTCGATCTGATTGAGCCACTCGGAGACTCGCAGCTTGAGGGCTATTCGTCCGTGTTTGACGAGCCACGCCATTTCTTCTCAGCAGGTCATTGCCGAGACGGCCAGGGATTCAGCCGTTTCGATGATGTCTATTTGTTGCTGTCCCAGCTTGTCTGGTGTGCGATTGGCCCACCAGTAAAGGGCGTGAGTGTCGAGGATGAGCATCAGGACAGCGCGTCCCAGTCGCTTTCCGGCGGGCCGCTAAGGATGTCGCCTTTTTCTTCGCCTAGGCCTGCGAGAGCTGGTGGTGGCGAGCGGCGTCCGGCTGTCTTGGTCGATTCCCACATCACGATGACACGGGCGTGTTCGGCATGGGCGGGCAGCGCCGCATCCTGTATGACAAGACGATGGCCGTCAATGGATGCTGTCGTTTCAAGAGCTAACATGGCGCGCCTCCTTTGATGCTGGGTTACTGGGCTGAGATTGTACAACATCCGCTTGGCGCAGGACTAAACGGCCTCAAAGCCCGCGCATGAAATGCGGCCGCAGCGCCCGCTGCCCCGCCATCGCTTCCCGCAGTTGCAGCAGCAGCTTCTCTTTATCCCTGGGCAGATTTCCTGCGAGCGCCAGCGCATTTGAGGCATGGTTGCTGCGGAAGATGACCGGCTGCGGCGGGTTGAGGCCGCTGATGAGTCTTTCCTGTTCTTTCAAAATCGCCAGGTCGTCCGGCATCTCGAACGGTTCGCCGTGTTTGCGCTGGAATTCCTCGGCGATGCTTTCGTCCAGATAGAGTTGCAGCGTGGAGAGGTAGGTGACGGGTGCGCTGTTGAGCAGGGCGATGGTGCCGTCGATGTGCTCGTCGCTGTGCGTTGTGCCCCCAAGACCCAAGATGACGGTGGCGGAGACTTTCATGCCGCTGGCGTGCGCCTTGGTCAGCACTTCGGCCATGCGCCGTTGCGTGGCGCCCTTGGTGATCTTTTTCAGGATGAGGTCGGAGCCGGATTCGATGCCGAAGTAGAGCAGGTTGAGTTTGTGTTCGCGCAGCAGGGTCAATTCTTCGGCGCTCTTGCGCTGGATGTTGCCGGGTGTGGCATAGCAGGACACGCGCGTGAGGCGCGGGAATGTCGCGGCCAGTTCGCGCAGGATGGCGAGCAGGTGTTCGGTCGGCAGTGCCAGCGCATCGCCATCGGCCAGGAACACGCGCTGCGCATCCGGCCACTCGGCGGCGGCGTGGCGGACATCGGCGAACACGTCATCCAGCGGGCGTTCGACATACTGCTTGCTGCGATACATGGCGCAGAAACTGCACTGGTTGAAGCTGCAACCCAGCGTGGCCTGGATGATGAGGTTGTCGGCCTCGGAGGGCGGGCGGAAGAGGGGCATGTCGTAGATCATGTTCATGCTGCATTGTAACGGTGACTTCGGGAGTTGTAGGCAGGATGTGGCGAAGTGGAATCCCGGAAATTCCCCGGATTACGCGTTCCGCTTCATCCGGGCTACTGGGTCAGTCGTAGGTTGGGCAAAGCGTAGCGTGCCCAACAGGCATCGTTGTCATGTTGGGCACGCTACGCTTTGCCCAACCTACGTTTGATCTGGTAGCTGTTGTAGCCCGGATGCAACGTAGTGAAATCCGGGAAATACCCCGGATTACGCCTGCGGCTTCATCCGGGCTACTTGCTTGCATTAGGCTCCATCAGTATGCCGCAGCCCTTGCAGAATGATTTGCTGCAACTTGTTGTTATCGGCGCGTTGTACACAAAGGATGGAGGCTTCGACGTAGGCGTTCAAGCCGGAAGAACCTGCCACCAGTGCTTGGCTGTAGTCGATAGGTTCGTAGCCGTTGCATACGGCGATGAGATCGAAGAATAGCCGGGTGATGCGCCCGTTAAGTTCGTAAAAGGGATGCAGGGCGATCAGTTCGGACTGGTAATGGGCGAGACGTTCGGAAAATTGTTCCAACGTCCCGCTGGCGGCTTGTTTCAGGTATTGCTCTTGTTCCAGTCTGTGGAAGATGCGGCGGGATTCCTGTTCGAGGTAGGCGGCGCGACAGAATAACGAGCCACTTTTGCTCATATCCACAGTGCGGTAATGGCCCGCCCAGTCGTAAAGAGATTCGTAGGTGTCGCGGTGAAGCGCTTTGAAATAGCTCTCGTCGAAGCGGGCGGAGGGATCGAGTTCGGAGATGAAGCGGGTGTAGGCTTGTTGCAGCAGCGTTCCTTCAACTTCATGCAACAAATCCGGCTCTTCTATTTCCAGGCGGTTCCTGGGAATGTCGGTACCGGGCAGGTAAATGTCACTTTTTGCGAACTGATACTTGGACACGATGCAACTCCATCAGGGCTTGTGCCTGTTTTTTGACCGCGTCGGACTGAGCTGGCTTGCAGCCTTCTATCTGCATCGAAACTTGGACAGCTTGGGCGATTTTCTGGTTCAGGCTGGAACTGACTTGCATCGTTTTCTCCCCTAAACAACCCGCTAGTACAGCGAGTTGTGTTGCTGCAAATTATATCAGTTCCCGGCGTTCAGAGCCGTCGCAGAGCTTGGCTATTGTGCTATTCCTTGCCCGGCTTAACGAAGTTGATCACGTTCGCATTCGGTTTTTCGCCGTCCGCGTAGTAGGGCTTTTCCTGAGTGAAGTTGAGTTTCTCGGCCAGTTCCTGTTCGCGGTCCGAGATCAGGGCGAAGCATTCCTTGATTTCCTGGATGGTGCCTGCCGTCAGCGGGTTGGCGCGGCCGCCGAGCGGGGTGACATCTTTGACGACGTTGCCCAGGGTCTTGCGCATGATGCGCAGGATTTGTTGTTCTTTGCTGAGTTCTTCTGTGTTCATGGATGGGTACCGGTGTTGATTGCAGGAAACGACTTAACCCGAATTATAGAGGCGGAGCGAACGGATTGCGCGCTACTTGTTTTTCTGCCGTCACTTCTTCCCCGCCGGAACGGCAACCACGCCGAACGCCCTGGCCATCGACGCCTTCTGCTCACCCGGAAGGGCCGAAACGATGATGAGTTGCTGGATGAATTCAATGATGCGCGGGTCGTCGATGTCGTTGTGTTCGGTGATGAGGTCGTCGCTGGTTTTGACGACGAGGTAGGGGTTGCGCCCGGCGGAGACGGTGTTGCGTTCGAGGGTGAGTCCGGCGACCGGGATTTTGCTGCCGGGGGTGTCTTTCTCCCACGCGTCGGCAAAGGCGAAGGCGGAACGCACGCTGTCCATGGCGGTAAGTTCCTCAACTTCGTGGCGTTGCTGGGCATTGGCCGGGTATAGCCGGTGGGTTTCGTAGGGCTGGAAATGGCCGAGCGCGATCATGTTGGCTTTGCTTTCGGCGATGGTTTCCTGCTGGCGTGTGGTGGCGTTGAAGCGGTGTGTGTCGCGCTCTTTTTCAAACACTGTCGAGAAGAAGCGGCCGAGCGGGAAGGCGAAGCGGGTGGCGTAGTCGGCATCGGAGGTGAGCACGGCCAGCAGCGGCAACTGCGATTTGAAATACAGCCCGCGCTCGGCGGATATGTCGCTGAGCGGGGCGAACAGTTCCGATTCGAACGCCGGGTTGATGAGCACCACCAGGTTGCCGAATCCGCCCGCGTCGCTTTGTTGCCCGGCGGGTCCGGCTGTTTGCACAAAGCGGTTTTCCAATATCTCGGAGAGTGCGGAGTAGACGATTTCTGCTCCGAAGCTGTGGCCGATGACTGCAAGGCTGGTGGCACTCTTGCCCTGCTCCATGCCGACTTTGGCGAGCTTGAGTTGTTCGAGGCGGATCAATACTTCGGGAACGCCGCCGCGGCCCACTTTGCCGGCGGTGTTCTTGCGCTCCCAGAAGGTGACGCCGTTGATGCCGGGTGTGGTGATGGAGCCGCCGCGCCAGCCGAGATACACGCCCGCCACTTTGCGCTCAGGCATGCCGGTGCTGCGGCTGACCAGCGCTTCGCTTTCGCTCAGCTTCGCAAGTATGCCGCGGAATTTATCCAGGATCAGATCTCCCGGCGCGGCGCTGTGGTTCCAGCCGTGCACGAATACGACGATCAGCAAGTCCTGCTGCGCGGCGGCTGCGGAGAAGTTGTCCATGACCGCCCACATTTGCTTGCGATCCCACAATTGCCCCTGATCGTCGAATTCGACCAGCCCCAGCAGGTAGTCTGCATTGCCGCCGGTTGCAGGGAGTTGCTGCAAGGCATTGAGATCGCATTTCGCCGCAAAGGTAGCGGACGGGTTGACGCACAGGTCGTAATTCGTGCGGTACTGCTTGAATGGTGCGCAGCCGGCAAGCAGCAACATCAGGAAAAATAGCGGTGCAATTCGGGTCGGGTTGATTTTCATGATTGGGTGTCGGTGGTTAGTGGTCTGGCCAAGTGAAGTTTGAACCCCAACCCCTCCCAGCCTCCCCTTGCACCCGCAAGGAGTACGCCGGTGGGTACCCCGCTGCTGTGCAGCGACCCTCCCGCAGTCAGGGGAGGAGCAGACTCTGCTCTCCCCCTGACAAGGGGGAGCTGGAGGGGGTTGGTGTGTTTGTGAAGGCGCTCATGGTCTCCCCGCCGCACGCCGCGTCTCGTACAGCTTCGCTAGCTTGGCCTTCAGTCTCAGCGTAATCGCTGCGGCGCTTCATTGAAATGCCCCGATGGCAGGCGGGGTGGGGCGCGGTGTACCTGCCATGTCTTGTGCCGGGCCGCTTCTGCCATTTCCCGCGAGCGAGGATGGCGGCGCAAAGACGTTGGTGGTGCCGTTGTTGAACAGCGCATGGGCTAGGGCGCTATCCGACCAGGTGATGTAGGGGTAAGCCGACAATGTGAAGGCCGGGTCGGCGGTGGAGATGTCGGACGTATTGGCATCGTCGAAGTTGTAGTTCGAGCCGGCCGCCAGGGCGGTCCAGTCGGCAAGCGATAACCTCCTGTTCTGCTCCCAGCGCAAGGTGTTATCGGCGGAAGAGCAGTTATTGTTGTTGACGACGGAATAGGCCGACAGCGCCAGCGGAAGTCTGAGGCAACTTACCGAATTCACGCCATGGGTGGTCGCGGCATATCTGATTGTGTTGTTGTAGATCTGGTATCCCGTCCCCTCGTTGTCGACCCAGATTCCGGTCATGCCATTGTCGGCATTGGCTGTGAAATAGATCGTGTTGTTGCGGATGATGTACCGGGTTGTAAGCTCGTCCCGGCAGGTATTGCCAGCTGCTGTGGTGCAAGTGGTCGGGATGCCGCGATCACCGATTACGCGGTGTGCACCGAAGCTGGGGACGTGTATTCCGGTGCCGCCGTTGCCGGGGCTGTCCTGGATGATCAGGTTGTTTTCGATCACGCAATCGGGGCAGTTGTCCACGCCGATGGCCTGGTTGCCGCCGTTGACGATGATGTTGTTCGAAAAAAGTCCGTTGTGAATGTAGGTGCCCACGGGATAGCCACCGTGGTTGGCCGACAGGCCCCAGCAGCCGGGGCCTGATGTGTCGGGATGCTCGATGATGGTATTTCCGCTCACGACCAGGTCGGTAATCTCGCCGTGTATGACAAACGGGCCGCCCTCGCAGGAGGTCGCACCGGTGGAGGTTGCGAATCCGTCCATATAGTTGCCGATTGCATTCACGCCCGTTATGGGAAGGTGAGATGCGATGTAGACGGTGTGGTCGAACATGTTGGTACTGCCGTTGTTGTGGAAGTAGTTGTAGTTCAGGTTCAGGTTGTTGTTACCTCCCAGAAACGCCATGACGGTCGAGTTGGAGATGTGGTTCCCGGTGACGGTTATGTTGCGGTGCTCGTTGTTCGCATCGTGGATCGCGAGGTCGAACCCGTCCATGTCGACATTCCAGATCGTGATGTCATGGAGGCCGGGATTGGGGCCGGAAGCAACCCACTGGTAGATGAAGAATCCTTCCTGGTCCGTGGAGCCCGTGCCCGAGCCAATCAGCGACAGGTTCATGATGCGCTGTCCGTTTCCCGGGAAAAACAGACTTGTAGAAGTGCCGTTGTATCCATAGATGGTTGGTTTTACGCTGCTGCCACCCCAGGTCGCGGTGTATTCCCTGAACTCACCGCAGGTCTGCCCGAGCGGGCAATAGGTGCTGTGACTGAGGTTGATCGAACGACTGCTGGCAGGTGCGTTCCATACACCGCCCTGGCAAAGTGCCACCGTGTTGTTGCCCGAAGTGCGGCTACCCAGCCAGGTGCCTGCGCTGACCGCGTGATGGGCAGAATTGACGTACTGCCAGAATGTTCCGACGTAGCTGGTGGGCATTTTTCCGATATTGCCCGATACCATGGACTCATAGTCCGCATCGTTGTAGGTGATCCGGTCACCCGCAGCATAAGTCGTTGTCTGGTTGTATCCCGGGTAGCCGACGTTCTGGAAAGGGTTGGTTGCCGAACCATCGCCGCTCGCGTCGTTTCCGGCAATGCATCCTGTCGCGGGCTGGACGGTATTGCCGTTCTGGCAATCGCAATAGTGCATTACCGTCGAACCGCTCAGGTAGGGCTCGGCAACCGCCGCTGCAACCACGCTGTCGATGGTGCGCACAGTGGGTTGAGCGGGCGCGGTGTAGGGTGGAGGTTCGAGGGGAGAGTCGGTGTTGCCGCTGCTGCTGCCGCCGCATCCGGTGAGGCCGAGAGCGAAAAGCAGGCTTAGCGCCATACAGCGGGCATTAGCGAAAACTATTTTGCGAATCGGCATGCGTGTTTCTCCTGGATTGAGGCGGCGAGTATCACGATTACTTTGGGGGGCGACAGAGCGATGGAGCGATTGATCCGGACTGAGCAGAGAATGTTTCGCGAGTCTTGTTTTCAAGTGTGACTCCATTGTTGAACAAGTGATGCTGCTGGCAGAGTTACCCGGCGCTGCGGGTTGCTATCTTGCGCCAGCCATCCTGTTCTGGAGATTCCGCTGTGAGCCTCGTTCCGTGCTTGCGGAGCGATGTGCGTGCGGCGGATTTGCAAGTGGGGCTAACTGTATTGAGTCGGGCGGACAGTGTCAATCTCGCCATGAAGAGTAGGGAGATGTCGCGTTTCGATTTGGCGGGATCAACTCAGCCCGGTTTCAAGCGGTTTCTGGCGAGGAGGTTTACTGCATCCCCGCCACATGCTTGGTTTCGTTCAGCTTCGCCAGCTTTGCCTTCAGTTCCGGCAAGATCGCTGCAACCGCTTTTTCTCCTTCGAGCACGGCTTTGTTGCGGCCGCTCACGTCGGCCGAGGGCAAGCCGGAGGTGACGGGGCGGATGATGATGTCAGCGCTGGAGTGTTCGTGGCGGTTGATGGTCTGGCCGAAGATGGAGAAGGTCTGCCACAGGATGTCGGTGATGCCCGCCGTGCTTTTGTCCTGGGGGCGGTCGGAGATGTCGACGGCGATGACGAAGTCGGCGCCCAGCGAGCGCGCGACGCTGGAGGGAACGGGGGCGACCAGTCCGCCATCCACGTAATCCTGGCCGCCGATGGTGACGGGTTCGAAGAATACCGGCACGGACGAGGAGGCGCGCACCGCCATGCCGGTGTTGCCCGAGCGGAACACGATCATCTCGCCGGTTTTCAGGTTGGTGGCGACTGCGGCAAACGTTTTGCCGAGTTTTTCCATGGGAAGGTTGTGCACGTTGTTGTTGATGAAGTTCTGCAGCGCCATCCCTTTGATGCAGCCGCGCTTGTTCGAGACCATGGTTTCGGCGATGCATTGGTACATGCCCGAGCCGTCCAGCACCTGTTCTTCGCCCATGCTCATGGAGAGTTCCTGTATCTGGAAGCCGCTGAGTCCGGCCGCATACAGAGAGCCCACGACAGAACCCGCGCTGGTGCCCACCACGATGTCGGCGGAGATGCCCTGCGCTTCCAGTGCCTTGATCACGCCCACATGCGCAAAGCCGCGCGCCGCGCCGCCGCCCAGTGCAAAGGCGATCTTCGCGGGCGGGCGTTCGAGTTGAGGCGGGGGCGGGGTGGTGCAGGCGGTGGTGCCGAGGAGCAAAAGGAGGGCGAGTGCGGTTTTTTTCATGGTTTCAATTCTTGGGTTGTTGAATCGGGTGTTGCGCGCTGCAAGCCGGTTAGGGATTGAACAGAGTTTCGGGCATCTCTCCGTTGATTTCAAGTTCTTCCATCACGACTGTTTCAATAATGGCACCGTGTATGTCCCGGCTGATCAGCTTGGCTGGGAATTGGCTTTCCGCGTCCAGCCACAGTTCGCTGCTGTGCACGTCGATAACGGTTACGCCGTCCCCTCCGGTCACGATGAAGTGTTGGATTGTGCGCCCATCCCGGGCTTCTTCGCCCAGTATTTCGATGCTGCCCCGCTCAAGCAGGGTGCGGATGTTTTGGAACAGGGTGCCGACATCCGAGTGATCCACGCTGACGCCGCTCAAACTTCGGATGATAGTGCTGTCGGGACTCAGGCCGAGTTCGGGAAAATTGCCGATGCCCCAGGGCCACAGGCGCACCTGCCTGCTGTTGGGGTTATAAATCATGATCGCGCCCGCATGCGGTTCGATGAATTCGATGCGCACGAAACCGGGTTTCTTGTAGTAGTAGCGCACATGCTCTTCGCCGCCCTCGGCATGCGTGGAGCGGATGGTGACGCGGTAGGACTGGACCGTGTCGAAATGGCGGATGGCGCCGGACAGCGGGTCGGCGTGGGGCGTGCCTGCGGGTGCGGCACTGCTGAGCGCGACGGCAAGAAAAAGGGCGGATAGCACCGATTGTTCCTCCTGCTCGGACAGTTGACGGGTTCGAATTTGTTGCGGCGAATGAAGCGGTCAGGCGTTGCGCGATCAGGGGGAAATGTACAACAAGTGAGCGGTTTGGGGAGTTGGATACTACGCAGTATCCCTACCGGAAATTGCAGAGGGGCCGGATGCGCGGCACCCGGCTTGCCGCTAATGCATGAACTTGCTTGCCAGGTACCAGCAGAATGCCGCAATCAATCCGGCGGCGGGGATGGTCAGCACCCATGCCCAGACGATACGCGCAGCCAAACCCCAGCGCACGGCGGAGAGGCGGCGCGACAGGCCGACACCGACAATGGCGCCGGTGATGGTGTGCGTGGTGGAGACGGGAATGCCCATGGAGGTGGCAAGCAACAGCGTTGCGGCCCCCGAGGTTTGCGCGCAGAACGCGCCCGTGGGACGGATGCGCGTGATGCCCATGCCCATGGTCTTCACGATGCGCCAGCCGCCGAACAGGGTGCCGAATGCCATCGCGAACTGGCAGGACAGCACCACCCAGAACGGAACCGCAAACCCGCCCTGCATGTAGCCGTTGGCATACAGCAGCACTGCGATGATGCCCATGGTTTTCTGCGCGTCGTTACCGCCGTGTCCCAGACTATAGAGCGACGAGGAGATGAACTGCAGCCTGTTGAATCTGCGCTCGGTCTGGTGCGGCAGGGATTTTTCCAGTAACCAGAGCAAGCCAATCGACATGGCAAGTGCCATCAAGAGTCCCATCAGTGGCGACAGGAGGATGGCGGCCGAGGTCTTGATCAGGCCTTTGGCGATGATGGCTTCCCAGCCGGCTTTGGCCAGTGCGGCACCGACCAGGCCGCCGACCAGCGCGTGCGACGAAGAGGAGGGAATGCCGAACCACCAGGTGATGATGTTCCAGGCGATGGCGCCGCACAGCGCGCCGAAGATCACCGCGTTGTCGATAATTGCCGGTGACACGATTCCCGAGCCGACGGTGTTGGCCACATGCAGCCCGAAAAACAGGAAGGCGATGAAATTGAAAAAGGCGGCCCATGCCACTGCTGCCTGCGGCGTCAACAGCCGTGTGGAAACCATCAGCGCAACCGAGTTTGCCGCGTCATGGAATCCGTTCATGAAATCGAACACCAATGCCACGACGACCAAAGCCGCCATGATCAGAAACGTCTGTTCCAGGATCATATGCGTTCCAGCACTACACCGTGAATCACGTTGGCGGCATCTTCGCAGCGGTCGACCGCTTCCTCGAACAGCTCGTAAATTTCCTTTGAGCGTATGAGTGCGCGCGCATCCGACACCTCGGCAAACAGGCGCTCCATTCCCGCTCGCATGACACGGTCGGCTTCGCCTTCAATCACGCCGATTTCCTGGCAGATGTTCAGGATGCGCTCGGCATTGCGCATGTCCGACAGCAGCGCGACCGCTTCCTGGACTTTTTCCGCGCCGCGCACGGTGATCTGGCCCAGCGCCGCCATTTCGGGCGTGAACGTGCCGGGGCCGTAGAGCCGGGCGCGCTGCGGGATGTCTTCCATGCAGTCGATCATGTCATCCAGCGCCTTGGCCAGATCCTTGATCTCCCAGCGGTCGAAGGGGGTGATGAAAGTTTTGTGCAGCGACAGGAAAATGGTCCTGGTGATTTCATCGGCCTCGCCTTCGGCTTTGGTCATCTGGACAAAAAGCTGGTTGAAGGCCGCCGGGTCCTGCACGGAACTCATGGTCGCAAGAATCTTCGCGCCGCGTACGGAGCAGGCCGTCAATTCATTGAAGAGGTTGAAATAATTGTCGTTGCGAGGGGAAACTTTGGATAACAGCTTGCTGAAGAACACACTTGCCATAATTTTCTTTCCGGGACCGTTGTGCGTTGACCGAAGATTGATCCTGCGTAAAAAGCGGGAGCAACCAATATTACGGGCCCGCAATATAACTAATTCAATACGCCGGAGTCGAGTTGTTTCCTGCGAGTGAATTAGTCAACTTTTGCGGTTGCGCGGCGGCGATTGCACCGGCTTTTTGCTGTGGTTCAGGCAGATACGGACACGGAGATGTGATGAAAAGGGGCTGCAAAAAAGTTTTTGCGCCGTGCAAGGTTGTATTTTCGCTACAACATGAAGCCGAGATTTGGTGGCGAAAATTGCCCCAGGTTTGGAAATAGACCCTCTATTTCGGTCGTGTCGAAACCAAACCAACTTGCCAGCGTGGCTGCATATTGATCAACAGAAGTGGTGGGTATGAGGGCGCCGGAGCCGGCATCAAAGTCGTTGGTGAATCCATTGCCGTCAACGCACGTAGGCGGGAAGGTGCCGTATATCTCTTGGCCTGCGACGCCTCCGCCCACCACAAAATGATGACCTCCCCAGCCGTGGTCTGTGCCGCTGCCGTTGCTGGCAAACGTTCGGCCGAAATCGGAGGCGGTGAATAACGTTACGTGATCGCCCAAAAAGCCGCCCCCGTTGGTATTTGGCATGAGTCGTAGCGTGTCATCAAAATACTTCACTGCATGCGCCAGTCTGGCCATCAAGTCGCCGTGGCTAGCCGCCTGTCCGTTATGCGTATCGAAGCCGCCCATATTGACGAAGAATATTTGACGATTTACGTTCAGAACAGAATTCGCTGCGATGATGCGTGCCACTGTCTGCAATTGAGTTGCCAAGGGGTTGTTGGAAAGACCTCCCCAAGGGTTTGGGTACGGCGCGGGGGCATTCACGGTAGAGGTTGCCAGCGCATTGCGGAGCACCGCTTGTGCCGCGATTGACCTCTCCACAACGGCAGCATGATCTCTTTCGAAAACATTGCTGGCACGGGCACTTGTGCCGGTATTGGTGATGATGTCCTTGAGCGGGTTGACGCTGGCGCCAAACAGATTTGTTATTCCTGCGATTGCCATGGGGTCGCCATTGGAACCGAGTTGGTATTGGTTGACTGTGTCGCCTGCCAAAAAGATGCTATTGCCGGACAGCGATATGTTGGCAAAAGGCGAATTGCTGTTGTTTGTGGCAAGCCGGTCTCCCATGCGCCCGCCCCAGCCAAAATAGGGGCTGTCTGGATTCACTGTAAGCCACTGGGCGGTCTGATCGCTATGAGAAAACAGGCTGGTTGGCTTGTTCGTGGTGTCGAGGCGGTAGGCGGCTTTGTCAGCAATCGGAGCGACCAAAGTGCCCACGTTGGCGATGATCGCGGCGCGTCCATCAGCGAACAGAGTCTGAAGTCCTTCCATATTGGGGTGCAATGCGAAGGTGCGAGTGCCAACAGCATAAGTTCTTGGCGTGATAGGTAACAAAGTATCGAAATTGAGCGCAATGTTGGGGGTTGCGCCTCCTCGGGCCGCCAGATAGCCGTTCCTCGATGCCGTTTCTGTTGCCAATACCATATTGGCGCTATCGTTGCCTCCAGCCAGGTAAAGGCACACCAGCGCTTTATAGTCAGTAACCGTCGCGGCGTGCGCCGAATTCATGGCAAACAGGTTTAGCGCAAACGGAGTGCTGATCGAACCGGCTACAGAGAGCAACGAAGCGTTGCGCAAAAATTCGCGGCGTGATGTGTCGATGGGTTTTGTCATGGGATGCCTCTGTTTATTTCTGCACGATATATTCGGGTGACGCCATGGTCAGGAAGATTGCGAGGTAGACCTTGTTGAGCTTGGAATTGTTGGGGTTTGAGTTGATCGCGGAGAGTATTTGCGTGCGCAGGCCCGGGGACATCTGGTTTTGCATCAGCAGCAGATTGACGCGATCCAGCAGCAGTTCCGGCGTGTCGGTCAGCGCCAGTTCGGGGGTGTAATCGGCTTTGACATCGTTTGCACTGCCGGTGCCGCGCTCGATGGCATTGCGCATGTAGTTCAGGTAGCCGACCACCGAAGTCTCTTCGGTAATCTGCATCTCGGGAGCAAATATACCCGCAGCAAAGATATCGCCGTTGGGCGGCTGGTAGTCCGGTCGATAAAAATTGAACACGGATGGTGAACGCATGGGGGTTTGTCCCAGCGAGTTGACGGTACTGTCCGTGTTGCCCACCGGGAAACGTCCGGAGTTGGAGTGGGCGTGAAATGCGCGCATCCAGTTGGCCAGGCGGATGACGGGCTCGCGCATTTTTCCGGCAGTGATTGTGGTGGATGCCGGCACCGCTCTGGCGTCCGGGTCCATCAATACGGCATAAACCACTGCTTTCATGTCGCCGCGTACGCCTTGTCCATTGTCGGCGAATGCCGCTGCAACACGCCCCACGTATGCCGGACTGGGATTGCTGGTGACCAGTCGTTGAATGAGTCTGCGGCCGATGAAGGGGCCGACATTGGGGTGATTGAACAAAGTGTCCAGCGCGACTTTCAGACTGTATTCGCCCGAAGTGTTAGCCAGATTGGTCACGCCCAGGAATGGCTTGGGCGACGGCTCATGATACTGCGAATAATTCTTCATCGGCAGCCAGTCGCGATTCGGGTCCTGTGAGTCGGACCAATTCCAGCCTGTAAAGACATCAGCCATGCCTTTGATGTCGTCGTTGGTGTAAGTCTCGGCATAAGGGGTGGAATGGGTGCCATCCTGCTCTAGCCTTACCAGACCGATGGTGAAAAGCTGCATGATCTCGCGCGCGTAATTCTCGTTCGGTACTTGTGTGCCGTTAGTCTTCCTGTTGCCCAGCGCATTCAGGTAGTTCCCCATCATGGGGTGCAGCGTCACCGCTTCCAGCAGGTCGCGGAAATTGCCGAAGGCGTATGCGCCCAGCGTGTCGTAATAGTGGGCCACACCGCGCGCGTTGTAGGCCAGCGTGGTGTTCTGGTATGAGATGACGAATATCTGTGAGAGGGCGTAAGCAACGCGCTGGCGCAGTTGATCGTCACCGGTGATTGCCTGTTGCCAGAAGGATTCGAAAAACTTGTCTTCCCTCAGGTCATCATCGGGGCCCAGGGCGCTTAACGCCGCATTCATGTAAAAGAAGTGCAGTTTTTGCGGCTTTCTGAACTGTTCGCTGAACCAGGCATCCGTGCCTATCTGGCTCAACCGGGTTATTTCTTCCGCAGTCGGTCCAAATGTCGCCTGCGAGAGGAAGCGCGAAGCTTCTGTTGTCGAAATCGGGGTTCCGGTTGCGGTGGTGGTCGTCGTCGTATCGGCCCCGCCGCCGCACGCGGTGAGCAGTGCGGTAAACAAGGCGATCTGTCCGATGAGTAGCGCTGTTCGGCCTTTAAGTGCAAGCATGATTTTACCCGGCTCGGTTAGTTTGTTCAGAACTGGTAGATGGCGGCGATGTAGAAGGATTTATCGTTGCCGAGGGCATTCTTGCCTATGCGCCCGCTGAAGCTTCGGGTGAAGTCATATTGCGCCCCCGCGCCCACAACCGGACGTTTCCTGATGGTGGTAATTTCCGTTGTTGTTTCGCCAACAGGCAATCCGGGAATGCCGGGATTGATCGTGGTTGATTTGGTTGTGGTGCGCTCGTATCCGGCCTTGGCAAAAATGAAAAACGGGTCCAGGTCGCCGAATTTTACGGGGAACATGCCGACGGCGGCGGCGCCCGCAGTGGAAGCCTTGATGGTGGTGTTGGGCTGGTAGACGGTGTCTATGTAGTCGTAGCTGAATTCCAGGGAATATCTTCTGGTGATTTGCACGCCGAGCAACCCGCCCACGGTCGAGTCGCCCAGTCTTGCGCCGAGATAAAACCAGTGATTGGACTCGGCGGCACGCGCCGACGGGCTTGTTGCCGCAGTCGGAGCGCCCGCTGCGCCGGTAACGGGCGCAGCAACGGCAGGTGCGGCGATGGCCAAAGACAACAATACGACCGGCAGAATCTTATCCATGTTTTTCCTTAATAGCTCATTGGTAAATGCGTTGCCTGGCGCGCGTTCAGAATTTGAATATCGCGCCCACGTTGAAGGTGTTGTCCTTGCCGATAAAATCCAGCCCCATGCGCCAGGTCAGATATTTCGAATACTCGTATTCGGCGCCGCCGCCGATGATGAGCTGATTCTTCTTGTTGTGTATGCTGCCGTTGTAGGGCAGCGTGAGGGTGGCCGAACTGGGGATGGAATATGTTTCGGTCGAGCTGGTGTGCTGAAAACCGGCTTTGGCGAACAAGGCGTAAGGCACCACATCGCGCAGCTTCATGGGAAAGGCGGCGATGCCGACCAGGCCTGTACCTACGTTGTCGGTGTCGATGGTTACGCCCGCTTGGGTGTTGCTGGAATCCGTTTTCGAGTAATGCACCTCGACGGCGTAAGTGCTGTTGATCTGGTAACCCAGCAATGCACCCGCAGAATCGTCGCCGACTTGAATGCCTGCGTAGAGCGGTGAGGCGAAGGCGGGGGTGATGGCACAAAGTGACACTAGGGCGGCAGCCAGGATTCGTTTCATAATTATTCCGAGAAGATTGAACCAGTCGCGTCCGAACCCGTTTTTTAAAGATTGCGCGTCCAGACTGTTGTTCCACACAGCGGTGTGGCGAAAACGCGGAGGACAATAACCGCTTCGGGGGGGTGGTTGTCAATGGGGCGTGCTGTCGGAATTGAGACATATGGCGTTCTGGCAAAAACGGCCGTGCCAGTAAATACGGGGCTTGCAGGTCAGTTTCCCGCTTGTCGGGTTCTCGGCAATGATCTGAGCGGCAGAAATCCGGCCTGCACCGGCCTCGGGCGCTCTACTATATATAGGCTCGATACAGGTGAAACCGACGCGATAATGAAACAATCCGTAAATTCATGGTGATGCGCACAAATATGGGCAATCCTCAGGGCGATTACGAGAACCAGAAGGCACTGATTGCGGCGTTGCGCGATCCGGCGCGCTATCCGCATGCGGTGAAATCCGCGCAGTTGATCGAGACCCACATTTCGTGGGTGCTGCTGGCCGGGCGCTATGCCTACAAGATCAAGAAAGCGCTCAATCTGGGATTTCTGGATTACTCGGGGCTGGAGGCGCGGCGCATCTGTTGCGCCGAGGAGGTCCGGCTGAACCGGCGCACTGCACCTACTATATATATAGACACCGTCGCTATCGGCGGCTCCCCGGCAAACCCCCGGTTCGGCGCGCAGCCGGCGATTGAATACGCGGTCAGGATGCACCGCTTTGCATCCGCGAACTTGATGGATCGCATGCTGCTACGCGGCAAGGTGACGCCCCGGCATATTGATGCGCTAGCCGCTTCCATCGTCGGCTTTCATGCCGGCTTGCCCGCAGCCGGCGCGGAAACGGAGTTCGGCACGGCCGCCTCTGCGCTTGCGGCGGCCATGCAGAATCTGGAGCAGTTGCGCTTGCGACTGACTGAAGATGCGGACAGGGAGTGCGTTGCGGCACTGGACGCGGCAACCGAAGCAGAATTTGCGACGTGCAAATCAGCCATCGAGACGCGCCGCGAGCGGGGCTTTGTGCGCGAATGCCACGGCGATTTTCACTTGGGCAACATCGTGCTGATCGCGGATCAGCCCGTCGCCTTCGACGGTATCGAATTCAATCCCGCTTTGCGCTGGATAGACGTGACGAGCGAAGTAGCCTTTGCGGTGATGGATTTGCTGCATCGCGACCATCCCGAATTCGCGTGGCGACTGCTGAATGCCTGGCTGGAACACGGGGGCGACTACGGCGGTATGGCCGTGTTGCGCTTTTATCTTGCCTATCGCGCAACGGTGCGCGCCAAAGTCAGCGCCATCCGCGCCGGGCAGGCGGGTCTGTCCCGGCGCGCCAAAGCGGATGAACTCGCCGCATGCCGCAGCTATCTGGGGCTCGCCCGGCAATGCCTGCAGCAACGCAGTCCCGCATTGATCATCACCCACGGTCTGCCCGGTTCGGGCAAAACCACCTTCTCGCAATTTGCGTTGCAGCAACTGGGGGCAATTCGCATCCGCTCCGATGTCGAGCGCAAACGCCTGTTCGGGCTGGGGACGCTGCAAAGCAGCCGCGTGCATGCCGGTGATATATATAGTGCGGAAGCGACCCAAAGAACCTATGCACGCCTGCATGAGCTGGCCCGGGAAATCCTGGCGGCCGGATTTACCGTGATTGTGGATGCCGCTTTTCTCAGGCAGGACGAGCGTGAGGCATTCCGCGAACTGGCGAAAAGCCTGTCCGTGCCGTTCGCAATCGCCTCGCTGCAGGCCGCAGACGCGACACTGCGAGAACGTATCCGGCAGCGCAAAAACGACGCTTCGGAAGCCGATGTTGGCGTGCTGGACATGCTGATGGCTGTGCAGCAGCCGCTGTCGGCGCAAGAATTGGAATGCGCGGCAGGATTCACCACCACGCAAGCGCCCGACAGCAAAGCCAACTCGCGGGCTTGGAGCAAGTTGTGCGCGCTGCTGCAACGCGATTTGCCGCAAGGGGCGGCATCGCGGTAGAGTGCAAGGGAATCGCGATCAAGTTCGCGCAAGACATCAGGAAGGAAGAACGGTATGGACAGCCCGAACGGACAGCCGGCGGCGGGGAAGAAACTCACCCCCAGCGCCATCGCAAATTTCCTCGACCAGTATGTGGTCGGCCAGGATGAGGCCAAGAAGACGCTTTCGGTGGCCTTGTACTCGCATTACCGCAGGTTGGGCAAACAGCGCCTTAATGATGTCGAACTCGTCAAAAGCAATATCCTGCTGATCGGGCCCACCGGCACGGGCAAGACGCTGCTTTGCGAAACCCTGTCGCGGATCGCGCGCGTGCCGTTCGTCACCGCCAACGCCACCTCGCTGGCTCAGTCGAAATATGTGAACGAGGAAATCGAGGCGCTGATGCAGCGCTTGCTGGAGAAAGCGGACGGTGACATCGCCACGGCGCAGCGCGGCATCGTCTTTATCGACGAGATCGACAAGCTGAAATCGACCGAGGGCGGAGAGCAGCGCGGCACCTCGGGCGAGCGGGTGCAGCATGCGCTGCTGAAGATCATGGAAGGGGCGCCGGTCAGGCTGGGTACGCAAACCATAGACACGACCAACATTCTGTTCATTTGCGCGGGAGCTTTTGTCGGTCTGGACAGCATCGCCGCCGCAAATCACTCTTTTGGCTTTATCTCCGTGGGCGACAAGAACGACCAGAAGATACTCGACAGGTTGAACAAGCGCGTCAAACCCACAGACCTGTTCAAGTTCGGCCTGATCCCCGAGTTCGCCGGGCGTTTGCCGGTGATCGCCAATCTGCAGAACCTGTCCAAGGATCTGCTGGTGCGCATCATGGTCGAGCCGCGCAACTCGATCTACAACCAGTTCCGCGAAATCCTCAAGGATGAAGGCGTGGAGCTGGTTATTGAGCAGCAGGTGTTCGAGCAAATCGCCGAGATGGCATTCGAATACAAAGTGGGTGCGCGCAGCCTGCGCGGGATTTTCGAGGAAATGTTGCTGCCTGTGCTGTACCAGGTTCCCGACCGGGTGGAGACGCGCAAGGTCGTTATCAGGTCGCTGTTCGAGGAGGCGAGCCTGCTGGGCGGCTAGTAATTCGGTTGGCTCGGTAGGTGCGAATTTATTCGCACGTTCTTGCACGAATGGGAACGCCGACGTCCCGTCGGCATTGATATTCGAAACAGCCGACGAGACGTCGGCGCTCCCAATCATCTCGTAGGTTGGGCAAAGCGTAGCGTGCCCAACACCATCAATAATGCGTTCATTTGTTGGGCACGCTACGCTTTGCCCAACCTACGGGACTACCGGACTGCCTTCCAGTTTGCTAAACCGTCAGGTGCAATGCCTTCGCCACCGCGTTGCGCGTGAGATGCGGCGCGAAGAGTTCGATGAAGTGATAGCCGAAGCCGCGCAGGTACTGGTTCTTGCGTATGGCGATGCGCGTGGTGCTGGGTTCGATGAGATGCCCTGCGTCGATCATGCGCAAATGGCGGTCGCGATCCGGGATGAAGGCCATCTGCGCCACGATACCCACGCCCAACCCCAGTTCCACATAAGTCTTGATTACGTCCGCGTCGATGGCGGTGAGCGCGATGTTGGGCACTATGTTCGCCTCATTGAATGCCTGGTTGATCTTGTTGCGTCCCGTAAAAGCGAAGTCGTAGGTGATGATGGGATATTGCGCCAGCTTCTTTAGCGTCAACTTCTTTTCCAATAGCAGCGGATGCTTGGGCGGCACCACCACGCAATGGTGCCACTCGTAGCAGGGCAGGGTGACCAGCTCGTCGTACAGGGCCAAGCTCTCGGTGGCGATACCTATATCTACTTCTCCGCTCAACACCATCTCCGCGATCTGGGTCGGGCTGCCCTGGTGCAGCCCCAGCTTCACGCCGGGATAGGCGTGCGTGAATTCCTTGACCACATGCGGCAGGGCATAGCGCGCCTGCGTGTGGGTGGTGGCGATGCTGAGGCTGCCGCTGTCCTGCGTGCGGAATTCCTGCCCCACCTGCTTCAGGTTCTCTGTTTCGTGCAGCACGCGCTGCGCAATATCCAGTACCGCCTTGCCCGGTTCGGTAATGGCGACAATGCGCTTGCCGTTGCGCACGAAAATGTCGATTCCAAGTTCCTCTTCCAGCAATTTGATCTGCTTGCTGACTCCCGGCTGCGAGGTGTACAGCGCATTGGCCGCGTCCGAAATATTCAGGTTGCAACGCACGATCTCGTTCAGGTAACGCAGTTGCTGCAGGTTCATGGGAGGGCTCCGCATATGTCATATGGTTATATGATATTAACATATAAGTATTTAGGAATATAAAGCGATCAACCTAGAATGCGCTTCATTCGAGTGAGGTGAGGCAAAAATGGATTGGCTATTTACAGTATCCGGCTTTCTGGTCGGCTTGATCGTCGGGGTGACCGGCGTTGGCGGCGGGTCGTTGATGACCCCGCTGCTGGTGCTGTTCTTCGGCGTCTCGCCCGCCACGGCGGTCGGCACCGACCTACTGTATGCCTCCATCACCAAATCGCTGGGCGGCTGGGTGCATAGCCGCAACGGCAGCGTGGACTGGAAGATCGTCGGTCTGCTGAGCCTGGGCAGTCTGCCCGCCGCGCTGCTGACTATCGCACTGTTCAAATACCTGGCACTGGACGAGAAGACCCTGAAAGGGTTGGTAACCGGCGTGCTTAGCGTGGCCCTGCTGCTGACCGCGACCGTATTGCTGCTGAAAGACCGGATCAAAATGATTGCGCAGCGCGAGGACGGCACGGTGTACGAACTGCATCACCGCCATCTGGCACCCGCGACCATTATCACCGGCGCCATCGTCGGTGTGCTGGTGACCATTTCTTCTATCGGTGCCGGAGTGCTGGGCACGGTGGCGCTGCTGTTCCTCTATCCGCGTCTGTCAGCGGTCAAGGTGGTGGGCACCGATATCGCCCACGCCGTGCCGCTTACCGCCATCGCCGGAATGGGGCACATGGCGCTGGGTACGGTCGACCTGGTGCTTCTGGGTTCGCTGTTGCTGGGATCGCTGCCGGGAATCTACATCGGCAGCCACCTCTCCGCGAAAGTCCCGGAAAAAGTATTGCGTCCGATTTTGGCAGTGATGCTGCTGATCATCGGCACGCGGTTGGTTTTGAATTGAGAAAAGAGGTAGGTCGGGTTAGCGCAGCGTAACCCGACATGAGTGAGAAGCAGAACAGTTTTCGTCGGGTTACGCGGCAAGCCGCTAACCCGACCTACGCAGAAGATGCGGATTTGTATTGAAAGGAAATTCCGATGAGCTTGAACCCCCACAACCTGTCCGACCTGGAAGAAATAGACCGCTTCGAGCAGGCTATCGCCAGCTTCAACGCGGGCGAGATCGATCCCGAACGCTTTACCGCGATCCGCCTGCAACAGGGCGCATACGGACAGCGCCAGCCGGGTGTGAACATGTTGCGCATCAAGGTGCCCGGCGGCCGTTTGACGGCGGTGCAACTGGAGGTGATCGCCGAGCTGGCCGAGGATTTCTCGCAGCACAAGATGGCGCACCTCACCACGCGCCAGGATGTGCAGGTGCACTACATCCCGCTGGAGCACATGCCGGCCGCGATGCGCCGTCTGGCCAAGGTCGGCTTGACCTCGCGTGAAGCTTGCGGCAACGCCGTGCGCAACATGACCGCGTGCCCGCTGGCGGGCGTGTGCCCGAAAGAACATGTGGATGTGG
>JAUSBC010000083.1 GCA_030652215.1 Sideroxyarcus sp. | reverse complement strand
CGTAGTAGTTACGGCGACCGGCGCGGGAATACTGACCGCAGCCGACCGGGCCGTGGGAAATGTGGATCATGTCCTTGATCGGGCCCCACACCACGCCTTTGGAACCGGCGTATGCGCAACCGCGAATGGTCATCACGCCCGGCAACGATTTGCGGTTGGAGGTGATGCACTTCTTGGACTGCTCAATGGAGTGATCGTTGACCGCCAGGTGCTTGGCGCGGTCTTTCTGTGCTTTTTCTGGATAAACCTCAAGCACCTCTTGAATCAGGGCTTGGGTTTCTTCGCGTGTTAATGCAGACATTTCATTCTCCTTTAATGACCCACCAATATGTGGAGTCCGTCAGAGTTTCAATTTGCTCAAGAGCGACGAGTCACCACCGATTACCGGCAACCCGTCTCCCCCAATTCCTTTTAGGCAGCTACTTCGGCAGCTTTCTTGCCGATGATGGAGGTGTCTTCCACTTCCATGATGCCGAATTCCATCAACAGTTCTTCCAGCTCGTCCATGGTGATCGGTGTCGGGATAACGAACTTCTTGTTCTCCACAACCTTCTTCGCCAGGGCGCGATACTCGTTAGCCTGTTTCGCTGTCGGATCGTATTCGATCACGGTCATACGGCGAATTTCAGCGTGCTGCACAGCGTTGTCACGCGGCACAAAGTGGATCATCTGCGTACCCAGCTTTGCAGCCAGAGCCATGATGAGTTCATCTTCGCGGTCGGTTTGACGGCTGTTGCAGATCAGGCCAGCCAGACGCACGCTGCCGGAGTTCGCATACTTCACGATGCCCTTGGCAATGTTGTTGGCGGCATACATCGCCATCATTTCGCCGGAGCAAACGATGTAGATTTCCTGCGCCTTGTTTTCACGAATCGGCATCGCGAATCCGCCGCAAACCACGTCACCCAGCACGTCGTAGAACACGAAGTCGAGTTCGTCGTCATATGCGCCTTCTTCTTCGAGGAAGTTGATGGCGGTGATAACGCCGCGGCCGGCACAGCCAACGCCGGGCTCAGGACCACCGGATTCAACGCACTTGATACCGCCGTAACCAACCGACAATACGTCTTCCAGTTCCAGATCCTCGACGCTACCGGCTTCAGCAGCCAGTTCCATCACGGAGTTCTGAGCCTTGGAGTGCAAGATCAGACGAGTAGAGTCAGCCTTGGGGTCGCAGCCGACGATCATTACCTTCTTGCCCATTTCAGCAAGAGCCGCTACCAGATTTTGGGTTGTAGTGGACTTACCGATACCACCCTTCCCGTAAATTGCGCATTGACGCAGAGCCATGTTAGTCTCCTTAGAGTTTCAGAATTTAATGTGCGATTGAAAACTGTCGCTCGCACCCAGTACATCGCAAGCTCCGTGCCACCCCGCCCACACACACTCAACCGATTGAAATGCATAAGAAAAGCAAAACAGGGCAAAGTGCATTGGCGGATGTGCAACAAAACAAAAACGAAGCCTTTGTAGGAGTGACTACAACCCAACCGCTGGTTTTACCCCGTTCTGCGCGTCTACCCATCAACCGTTGCAACCTCCCTCCCGACATCCTGGGCGGGCTCACCTTCCAGCGTTCGCCCGTTCCGCTCGAACTCGACGGCGTCTCTCTGTTCCACCACGGCCTGTTCGAATTGCTGGATCGCATCCCCGACGCCAAGGAACGTGCCGACGCATTCACCATGCATATGAATGCCTCCTTCTACCTCGACGAACCGGAACAGGCGGGCTACAGCACGAATTCAAGGCAGAAAAGACAAAAGGCGGACTACCTGCGCATGGTGCGCGGCTGGAGCTTCGATGCGGACGGCCGCGAAGGCGCGGCTTTGAAAGGCTGGGTGGAATCGCGCTTCGGATTATTGCCAAGACACCACGGCGGCCAGATTCGCGACCTGTCGGGCGAGGCCTACCGCCATTACCTGGAAATGCGCGCCACCGCCGTGTACGGCACCAACGCGCTGGAGTCGCAGTTCGACCTGCTCTATACCTATTGCCAGTACGAACTCGCCAGACTGCACCCCGGCGAAACCCACCTCACCCTGTATCGCGGCGTAAACCACGTGGACGACCACGAAACGCTTGCGACGCTGGACAGCAAACACCGCGTCGTGCTGTTCAACAGCCTGAGCTCATTCACCGCCAACCGCGAACGCGCCGACGAATTCGGCGACTACCTGCTTACAGCGCAGGTGCCGCTGGCCAAGGTGTTCTGCTATACGAGCTTGTTGCCGGGGATGTTGCAGGGGGAAGATGAGTACACGGTGATTGGCGGGTTGTATGAGGTGAGTATTGCGGCGTATTGAAGACAGTTTTGATATGCAAATACAACACAAAAAGTTGCTGTTAATATCCTCGTTACGTAACATCCGCACCTGCAACTATAATAGTTCCGTTTCAACAGCTGTAGCCTGCGCACCACACACTTCATGTTCCACGAAACCTGATCGGATAAATGATGATTAAGAACGTAATGACTCTTGTTGCTGCCACCATCGCCATGATTGGTTGCGCATCCCCTTATGTCACTCCGGCTAGCGGCCCAACAGCAACGCTTATTCTTCCGGTATCAACCCAAAAGTGGGATCCCAGTAATAACTTTAACCACGGCGTTAGAATCGCCACAAAGAACAGTAATGGCTGCGGCGAACTGCCAAAGGCAATCAATCCAGATACGTTCGAAAAAGACCTCACTGTAACAATCGCCGCTGACCGCGACATTCTTTTCTCAGTATGGAGATCTTGGGGAAGTGTTTTCTGCAGCAACATCTTTAGCCAATTTCACGCCAATAAAGATCATGAATACATGTTGAATTTGGATATGGCAGGTCGATATTGTGTTGTTTCAATAATCGACAAAAATCCAAATGGAACTATAACTACCATTAAACCAACCAGAGCGTACGTATCCAAAATTGGAGGGAACGCGATTTGCGACTCCAAAGATAAAATTACTGGGTATGCGATGTAACTAATCGCTCAACCCAGTAGGGTGGGCACGCTTCTGTACCCACGCGATAACCGCCTGACAGCGTGTGCACGAAAGACGTGCCCGCCCTACAAAACCGGAACACAAATATCAGTCATCACCTTTCCTCAGCTTCTTCGAACTTCCACCCGCCAACGACTTAAAGTTCCCGGATGAGATCACAGGCTTCCCGGTCTGGTGTTCGATGTCTTTGCGCGTCCTTCCTGCCACTGCACCGCCATCTTTCGCATCTTTTGTGAGCGGCTCCATGCCCAGCGAATCACGGTCACGGTGCAACTTCGTGGTTGTCGCCTCGGCCAGCATCGTCAGGATAAGCTCGATGTCGGTCATGTGATCGCGCAGATTCTCCCGCGCCAAAGACTTCACTTGCTTGTATTCATCCACCTTCAGATCAAAAGTCCCCTGCATAATTTCATTGGTGAGGATAGCGAACTCCTTGCTGGATGCAGCACCCCGCTCTTTCCATTCATCGGTCAAGTCTTGTCGCACCGCGATGCCGCGCAAGCGCTTGTCGATCCACTCCTTCGGGTAGCCCTTCTTTTCGTAGAGATCCTGCATCCGGCCCATCGCCAGTTCGGGGTTTTCGATTTCATCGATCCGCTCCTTGCCGACCTTGGCAAGCCAGCGCTTGAGCGGCTCCACCTTCGGTGATGGAATGGACTGAATGATGCGGAATAAACCTTCGGAATTGGCACAGTCAGTTGCGCGTTGCTTGCCATCCGGAGCTTCGAGTTTCAACCCGTGACAAAATGTCACGACTTCACTGCCCTCCGCGCCCAGACGCTGTTTCAGCTTGCGCCAGTACGCCCCGGCATCAGGGCTATCAGTCAGCACACCACATACATCAACTACAGAAAACCACCACTCTTCGTTATGCCACGCACGGCGGATAGCTTTTTCCTGAAAGATCACAAGATGGTTCTCAGGCTTGTTGGGTAACGCAGATTTATTGCCCATAGAGTTTTCCTTCCCATATCCAACGCATCCCCAGACAAAGTCACGGGAATCGACGTTCAGAATGACAGCCGCATCGTAGAGAACGAACGTTCTGTTGTCAACAGCCAATCTTGGTTCATTCAGCACCAACCGCGAACGTGCGGATGAATTCGGCGATTACATGCTCACTGAGCAAGTACCGCTCGAGATTCGGTTTGCTACACGAGAATGTTGCCGGGGATGTTGCAGTTCACCGTGATTGGCGGGTTATATGAAGTGAGTATTGCGGCGTGATAAAGTACCGTCGCCTTGTGCGTATTGAAATGTCGTAATGCAAAATTTGACCCCATTTTTCAAAGGAAAAAGACAAATGGTTCGAGGGAAGCAAGATATTGAAAAAGCAGAACGAAACAAGTTACTCGTCCCATTAGAGGATGCTCGTACACGGGTTCAGGCACAGTTGGATCGCGGTGCAAGCATTCCTAGTGTTTCCATCAATGAGAACGAAGAAGCTAGAAGGTGGTATGAGTTTACTTCTGAACTTCTCCGTCAAATCTGTAGTAATGACGAACTGAGTGATGAATTCACGGGTCGTGGTATTAGTTTTGATATGGATATCACAACTGGGCGTTACCTTAGGAAGCTCAGGTCTATTTATGAACGTTTAGAGCTATTGCCTGCACCAGAACCCTCAGCAGCAGCAAACGTTTCGCGCAGTCAGTCAAGGCCAGAACAGCAGCGAAGTTCAAAATCTCGCCGTATCTTTGTTGTTCATGGTCACGACGAGGGAGCCAAAGAAACAGTAGCTCGCTTTTTAAATAAGCTCGACCTTGAGGCCATCATCTTGCATGAACTGCCTAATCGTGGACGAACAGTTATTGAGAAATTCGAAGATCACTCAGACGCTGCATTCGCGGTTGTTTTATTCACCCCAGACGATGTAGGCTACGGTACAGGAAAACCTGATAAAGCAATGTCTCGGGCACGCCAGAACGTTGTGCTTGAACTTGGTTTTTTTATGTCGGCGCTTGGCCGTGATCGGGTATGTGTTTTATACAAATCCGGTGTTGAGGTACCCAGCGACTATTCAGGAGTTCTATACCACCCGATGGATGACCCCGGAGCATGGCGCTTTTTACTAGCGCGAGAAATTAAGTCCGCTGACATTGAGGTGGATCTTAATAAGGTCATTTAAAGTTACAGCGGTTCGCAGCAATTCGGAGGCATCCCGAGCAGGCTGGGCTCGTTTCTGCCCCCAAGCGGCAAAACTTGATCAATATAAGGAAGTGGAATGCGCATCGCTATATCGTTTCGCACTATAAGCCTGCTGCTTTTGCCACTAGTCTTGTGCGGCTGTTTGCAAGACGTTTTCTACCAGCCGGATAACGTCCTTTACTCAACACCCAAAGACGCCGGGTTGGCTTATGAGCCGGTTTTGTTCCAAAGCAAGGACGGCACGCGTTTATCCGGATGGTTTATTCCCGCTACGGGTTATGCTGATCCCAAAAAGGCGAAGGGCACCGTGATTCATTTTCACGGCAACGCGCAGAACATGACCGCACACTGGGCGTTCGTGCAATGGCTTCCCGAGCGTGGCTACAACTTATTCGTGTTCGATTACCGGGGCTATGGCGCTTCGGAGGGCAAGCCCGACCCAAAAGGTGTGTTTGAAGACTCAAACAGCGCAGTGAATTACGTGCGCGCTCGACCGGATGTAAATCCGGACAGGCTGTTGCTGTTGGGACAAAGCCTGGGCGGAGCCAGTGCAATTGATGTATTGGGCTCGGGCAATCGCCAGGGGGTCAAAGCGATTGTGGTGGAGTCGACGTTCTTTTCATTTTCATCCATCGCCAGTGACAAAGTTTCCAGTGCGGGGAGCCTGATGGACGACACCTACAGTCCTGAGCGCTACATCGACAAGCTTTCACCCACACCTTTTCTTCTCATCCACGGCACTGCCGACCCGGTCATTCCATATCGCCATGCGCTCAGGTTGATTGAAAAAGCGCATGAGCCAAAACAGCTCGTCACCATAAATGGCGGTTCGCACACTGAAGCCTTTACGCCCCGGTTTGGCACAATCTATATGGACATCGTCAGCCGGTTCTTTGACGAAGCGTTGGCGAAGTAGCGAAGCAGCCCAATAAGGTGGGCTCGCTCCAGTGTCCACACGGCAGCCGTCTAACAGCGTTATTGGGAGCGCCGACGACCCCGTCGGCAGTAGTTCAATCAATGCCGACGAGGACGTCGGCGCTCTCATCAGTCAAAACTTAAAACGCTCCGGACTGTCTGAGGACTAGGAGCTGCCATTGAGCAGTACGTCGGCTGGCTCCCGTCAATCAATCATTAGCAGGAGGGAAAAATGAAACTCTATTACATCCCCGGAGCCTGCTCGCTTTCTTCGCATATCGTCCTGTCCGAATGCGGCTTGCCTTACGATCTTGAGAAGGTCGATTGCACGACCATGAAAACTGAGCGTGGCATTGATTACCGGACAATTAATCCGAAGGGTTATGTTCCGGCCATTGAACTTGATAATGGCGAAGTGCTTACCGAGGCAGCGGTGATTGCGCAGTATGTTGCCGATCTGGTCCCTGAAAAAGGGCTCTCGCCTCCGTACGGATCGGTGGAACGCTATCGCCTGATGGAGTGGCTGAACTTTATTGCCACCGAAATACATAAGGGATTTTCGCCGCTGTTCCATCCGAAGATTACGGATGAGATGAAAACCCTGGTGATCGAACGCCTCAACACGCGCATCGACTATGTCGCGAAACAGCTTGAGGGAAAAAACTACCTGCTGGGTAATCACTTCTCGGTGGCGGATGCCTATCTGTTCACCATTCTCAGCTGGGCCAAGAACCTCAAGGTCGATCTGTCGCGGTGGAGCGTTTTGTCGGGTTACATGAGACGGATTGGGGATCGCCCGGCAGTGTTTAAAGCGCTGGCGGAGGAAGGCCTGATCGAGGGATCGAAGAAGGTCGAACGCGGGACTGTCGCTGCGTAGGCTTTATTCAATCAATTTGTAGCGACTAAGCAGGGGGCATGTTTCTATGCCCGCCCTGCGAAACCTTTGGGAGTGCCGCTGTCCCGTCGGCAGTTTTTATGATTTAGCCGTCGGGGACGGCGGCGCGCCCATGCGCCCTACCCCCATACCCTTGTGCGACAAGATTTTCGGCTTTGTCGCATTTCCTCCAAACCCTACACCTCCGCAACCCGCACCAGTGCTGGATCTGCACTCTGGCCCGTTTATTGCGAATGATTCCCTTGTCACCACCACGAGGAGTCATTCCACATGAACACCGTATTCGACAATATCTTTTCCGGGCTGTCCGACGGCAGCGTAGTTCCCTACCTCGGCGCAGGCGCGCTCAACGGCGTGATCGACCCGGCCACGGGCAAGGCCATCCCGGCCGACAGCGACAGCCTGATCATCGCAATGAACAACGGCCAGCCGATGGCGCCCAAGCTGATGTACGAATTCCCGCGCGCGGCGATGAATGTGGAATTGAAGCGCGGCCGCTCGGCGGTGAACAAATTCCTCGACGCAACCTACCGCGATACGCAGTGGAGTACTTCCGCACTGCACGCCTGGCTGGCGCAACAAAAGCTGCCCTATATCATCGACACCAACCGCGACACGCAATTGCAGAAGCAATATGCCACTACGCCGCACACGCTGATCGTCGGCATCGCACGCATGTCCGGCAAGGAATACCGCTTCCGTCTGTTCAAATGGGACGGCAGCAGCTACGCCGCCATCGAGCAGGAAGCCGTGGATACCAGCCTGCCCATCCTGTTCAAGCCGCTGGGCACGCCGCTGCCGGAATCGAACTACATCGCCTCGGATGCCGACTTCGTCGATTACATCACCGAACTGATGGGCGGCTTTGCCATTCCCTCGTTCGTGAAACGCCTGCGCCAGAACAAGCGCTACCTGCTGCTGGGCTTGCGCATGAACCGCGACACCGACCGCATGGTGTTCTCCGACGTCATCTTCGGTGCGGACAAGCCCGCCGGCTGGGCGCTGATCCCGCACCCGACCGACAAGGAGAAACGCTATCTGGGCAAGATGGGCATCGAGATCGTGAATGCGGACGTGGCAGATTTCCTCACGGCGGCGCAGAGTTGGAACGGCAGCCTCGCGGCGGCATGAACAAGCATCCGATGCGGGTTTTTGTAGGGTGCGCTTGCGCACCAGATACAGGTGGTGCGCAAGCTAATGTAGGGTGGGCACGTTCTATGTGCCCACGCGGAAACACGTGTTGCTACAGCGTGGGCACACAAGACGTGCCCACCCTACAAGGTGTCAGCGATGAGTAAGCATCAAGCAAAATGGAATGAAACGCACCACACACTGGGCATGGATGAGATGGACAACACCCATCGCGAATTCATCGCGCAGGTGGCCGCGCTTATCGCGGCCGACAATGCCGAGTTCCCCGCCCTGTTCCAGGCGCTGGTCAACCACACTGCCGCGCATTTCAAGGCCGAGGGGGTGTTGATGCGCGAATCGAAGTATCGCGGTTTGCCCGAACACGAGGGCGAGCATCACCGCGTGCTGGGCGAGTTGCAACAGCTCAACCGCACGCTCAAGCGCGGGCATCTGCCGCTGGTGCGCGCTTATGTGAAAGAAGGATTGATGGAGTGGTTCGACACCCACGTGGCGATGATGGATGCCGCGCTGGTGATGCATCTGAAGAAACCGCCCGCGTAAACGGCAAGTTGGCCAGTCGCCACGGAGCTATTCGTCTGCGCCCTTGCCCGGCGCTGCCGCGCGGCGGTGCAATGCCGCCTTGGCGAGCAGCCCGGCCGACACCGGGGCGGTGATGAACAAAAACACCATCACCGCGATCTCGTGCAGGCTCACGCCCGGCTGGGTGGCGGTGAAATACACGGACGAAGCCAGCACCATCGCGCCCACGCCCAGCGTGGTGGCTTTGGTCGGGCCGTGCAAACGGGTGAAGAAATCCGGCAGACGCGCCAGCCCGATAGAACCCAGCAGCGCGAACAGCGCGCCGAGCAGGATCAAAGCGGAAATAATAAATTCGATCATTGCGTTCATTCGATGATATCTCCGCGCAAAAGGAATTTGCACAACGCCACGGTGGCGACGAAGCCCATCGCGGCGAGGATCAGCGCCGCCTCGAAATACGCGCTGCTGGCCGCGCGGATGCCGAACAGCACCAGCAGCGCGATGGCGTTGATGTTGAGCGTGTCGAGCGCAAGGATGCGGTCGGTGATATCCGGCCCGCGCAGCAGCCGCCACAGGTTGAGCAGCATGGCGAGGCCAATCAGCACGAAGCCGGTCTCGATGGCGAAGTTCAGCATGCGAATATCTCCCTGATCGGTTGTTCGTAGTACTGTTTGATATGGCGGATGAGCGTCTCGGGATCAGGCGCGTCCAGCGCATGCACCTGCAGCACCCAGCGCTCGCGGTCCACATCTATGGAGACCGTGCCCGGCGTCAGCGACACGATGCTGCCCAGCACCGTCGCAGCGAACGGATCGCGCAAGTCCAGCGGCACTTCGACGAAAGCCGGACTGAGTTTTTCCAGCGGCCCGACCACGCGCCGCGCCACCGCCCAGTTCGCAATCAGCATATCCCAGACGATCCGCGCGGCGAATCCCGGCAGCAAACCCGGACGCCCGATGCGCAGCGCATCGGGCCAGAACGGCGCCGCGATATGCGGCAGCAGCAGCGCAAGCAGCGCCCCCAGCAGCAAAGAGCCCAGCGAGGCCGCATTGGTCAGTGCCGCCCACAACAGCAACAGTGCGAGCGACAGCGCGGGGCGCGGGATCAGACGGTGCATCATGGCCGTGTCTCCCGGACGATTTCCGTCGTGCCGAGCACGACAGAGATATAAGCCTGCGGCTCGTGCAACTGGGCGGCGGCGCGTGCCGCGTAATCCGCCACCGGACGCGCGAACAGCGCGAGCAGCAGCGCGGGCGATACCAGCAGCGCGATAGCGAGGCTGCGCCGCCAATCAGCTACCGGTGCGGCGGGCGCAACCGCGTCTGCCGTGTGCACCCAGAACAGTTGGCCGCCCTTCTTCGCCAGCGCCAGAATCACCAGCAGACCGGCAAGCAGCAGCACCAGCCAGATCGCGGTCGCCGCAGCGCTGTCGCGCAACGCGGAAAGCAGCATCAGCTTGCCGAGGAAACCGGCGAACGGCGGCAACCCGGCGGCGCTGGCGGCGGTCAGCAAAAATGCCAGTGCCAGCCAGGGCGCATGCATGCGCGGCCCGCTCTGGAAAGTGTCGGCCGCCGCACCGCGCCGTTCGGCGATAGCGTCCGCCAGCAGGAATAGCGCGGCGGCGGCGAAAGTGGATTGCAGCAGGTAATACAGCGCGGCCGCCGTCACCGTCGCCTGCGGAAACGCGGGGGCAACCAGCAGCGTGCCGGCGGAGCCCAGCACCAGCCAGGCGGCGAGATCGCGCAGTCGCGATGCGGCCAGTGCGCCCAGCGCAGCCAGCCCCGCCGTCGCCAGCGCCAGCGCGACCAGCCAGCCGTCCAGCAGATCGGCCGTCGCTGCCGCCGGGGCATAGGCAATGGCCTGCACGCGCAGGATAGCGACGATGCCGACCTTGGTCATGATGACGAACAGCGCCGCGACCGGCGCACCTGCGGCGGCATAGGCGTGCGGCAGCCAGAACGACAGCGGCAGCAGCGCAGCCTTCAGCGCGAACACCGCGATCATCAGCACACAGGCGAGACGCGCCAGTGCGAAATTGCCGTCCAGCGTTTGCAAACGCAGCGCGACATCGGCCAGATTCAGCGTGCCGAGCGTGCCGTACAGCATGCCCAGCGCGATCAGGAACAGCGCCGATCCGGCGAGGTTAAGCGCCACATAAGCCAGCCCGGCGCGGGTGCGCGCCAGACCGCCGCCATGCGCTAGCAGCGTGTAGGAGGCGAGCAGCATCACTTCAAAGAACACGAACAGGTTGAACAGGTCGCCGGTCAGGAACGCACCCTGCAGGCCGACGATCTGCAACTGGAACAGCGGATGGAAATGCCGTCCGCGCTCGTCGAATCCCGAGCTGGCATAGAGCAGCGCACCCGCCGCAAGCAGCGCGGTGATCAACGCCATGCCGGCAGCCAGGCGGTCCACCGCGAGCACGATGCCGAACGGCGCCGGCCAGTCGCCCAGCGCATACACCAGCACATTGCCCGCATCCGCCAGTTGCAACAGCCACACAGCGGCAGCTGCGCCGAACAGGACGGCGACAAGGCCGATGGTGCGCTGTGCCGCGATACCGTAGCCCTTCATCGCCAGTTGCAACAGCGCGGCAGCGAAGGGGATCAGGATGGGCAGGATGGTGGCGTGCTCGTTCACGATTTTTCCTTCGCATCCACGTGGTCGTCGCCGGATTCGCTCAAGGCGCGCAGCGCCAGCATCACCAGATAGGCGGTCATACCGAAGCCGATGACGATGGCGGTCAGCACCAGCGCCTGCGGCAGCGGGTCGGTATAGGCTGCACCCTCGCGGATCAGCGGCGGCGCGTCCATGCGCAGCCGGCCGCTGGCGAACAGGAACAGGTTCACCGCATAGGACAGGAGCGTGAGGCCCAGCACCAGCGGAAAGGTGCGCGCGCGCAGGATCAGGAATACGCCGCTGGCGCTGAGGATGCCGATGGCGATGGCGAGCAGCGCTTCCATCAGGCTTGCTCCTCATTACTCACGGATACCTTGCCCAATTCGGCCAGCACCATCAGCACCACGCTGACCACCACCAGATATACGCCGAGATCGAAAATCATGGCGCTGGCCAGTTCGACTTCGCCGATCAGCGGCACTGCGATGTGGCCGTGCGCGCTGGTGAGGAAGGGGTAACCGAACAGCCAGCTTGCGGCACCAACGCCGGCGGCGCAGGCGAGGCCGGCCGCGAGGAACAGGGGCAGACGCTGCGGCAGGCGCGCGGTGGCGAAGCCTATGCCGCTGGCCAGGTATTGCAGGATCAGCGCGACGCCGGTCACCAGTCCGGCGACGAAACCGCCGCCCGGCAGGTTGTGTCCGCGCAGGAAGATGAACACCGACACCATCAGCGCCAGCGGCAGCAGCGGCCGCATCAGCATCGCCAGGAACAGGGGGTGCCGCTCTTTGCTCCAGCGGCGGCCGTCGCCGTCGACTGCCGGTGTCTTGAGGACAAGTTGATCAAGCAGCGCATGCGCGGCCAGTCCCACCATCGCCAGCACGGTGATCTCGCCCAGCGTGTCGAAGCCGCGGAAGTCCACCAGGATCACGTTCACCGCATTGCTGCCGCCCCCGCCCGGCAGCGACTGTGCGAGATAGAAACCGGAGAGCGTGTCGAACGGCGATGTGAGCATGGCATACGCTGCCGCGCCCAGACCGATGCCGACGCCAAGCGCCAGCAGCGCATCGCGCGCGAGGCGCGGCACGCTGTCTTCGGCGGGCGAAGCAGGCGGCAGGTAATACAGCGCCAGCAGCATCAGCACGATGGTGACCACTTCCACCGCCAGTTGCGTCAGCGCCAGATCGGGCGCGGAGAAGCGCACGAAAGTCAGCGCCACGATCAGGCCGATCACGCTGGTAAGCACGATGGCGGTGAGACGCTGGCGCTGCAGACGCAGCACGCCGCCAGCGGCCAGCGCCAGCATCAGCAATGCGGCAACGCCGCTGGCATCGGCGGCCTGCATCGCGACGGGCGCGAAACCGGTCGGCGCCGAAAACCATGCCCAGCCGCCCAGTGCCAGCACGAACGCGAAGAACAGTGCGAGATAACGCTGCAGCGATCCGTTGTCCAGCCAGGCGACCAGCCTGCCCGCGAACGCCGTCAGGCTTTCATGCACGCGCTCGAATACGCTGCTGGCATGGATAGAAGGCAGGCGGCCGTAGAACGCATACAGCGGATGGCGCATGGCATACAGCGCGATGCCGCCCGCCATCGCCACCAGACTCATCATGAACGGCGCGTTGAAGCCGTGCCAGACCGCGAGCTTGATCGGCGGCAACGGTGCCTGCAGCGCGGCCGCCGCAGCGGCATGCAGGGTGGGCGCGATGCTCCATTGCGGAAAGATGCCGACCAGCAGGCACAGCACCACCAGCACTTCGATGGGCGCGCGCATCCAGCGCGGCGGCTCGTGCGGCTGGCGCGGCAGGTCAATGGGATCGCCGTTGAAGAACACGTCGTGGATAAAGCGCGATGAATAGGCCACCGCGAGTATGCCCGCGACCGTGGCGAAGGTCGGCAGCAGCCAGCTCATCTCTTCGAACACCGGGTGGCCGACCGTTTCAGCGAAGAACATCTCCTTGCTCAGGAAACCGTTGAGCAGCGGCACGCCCGCCATCGAACCGGCGGCGACGATGGCCAGCGTGGCGGTGATCGGCATGAACTTGAACAGGCCGTTGACGCGGCGCATGTCGCGCGTGCCGCATTCGTGATCGACGATGCCGGCGGCCATGAACAGCGAGGCCTTGAAAATCGCGTGGTTGATGATGTGGAACACGCCGGCCACCACCGACAGCGGTGTGTCGAGACCGAACAGCAGCGTGATCAATCCGAGATGGCTGATGGTGGAATAGGCCAGCAGGCCCTTGAGATCGTAACGGTAGAAAGCAATGTAGGCGGCATACACCAGCGTGACAGCGCCGGTGCCGCCGACCGCCCAGAACCACAGGTCGCTGCCCGCCAGCGCGGGATGCAAACGCGCCAACAGGAACACGCCCGCCTTCACCATGGTGGCCGAATGCAGGTAGGCCGACACCGGCGTGGGTGCAGCCATCGCCTGCGGCAACCAGAAGTGGAACGGAAACTGCGCCGACTTGGTGAATGCGCCGGCCAGGACGAGGATCAGCATGGGCGCGTACAAGTCGTGGCTGCGGATGCGTTCGCCTGCGGCCAGCACCTGCGTCAGCTCGAAGCTGCCGGAGATATGACCGAGCAGCAACACGCCGGCAAACAGCGCCAGACCGCCGCCGCCGGTGACCGCCAGCGCGATGCGCGCGGAAAGGCGCGATTCGTGACTCGCGCGTTTGTAGGAGATGAGCAGAAAAGATGTCAGGCTGGTCATCTCCCAGAACACCACCAGCAGCAGCAGGTTTTCGGAGAGCACCACGCCCAGCATGGAGGCCATGAACATCAGCAGCAGGGTATAAAAACGGCCGAGGCGATCCTGCTCCGGCAAGTAATAGTAGGCGTACAGGGTGACCAGCAGGCCGATGCCGAGGATCAGCAGGCTGAACATCAGGCTCAGGCCGTCGAGGCGGAAGGACAGTGCCAATCCCCAGTCCGGCAACCAGGCAAAGCCGGTCACCAGCGTTGCGCCATTCATCACCGGCGCAACCAGCGGCGCCAGCAGCGCGAGACAAACTGCCATCACCAGCACGGTGGCCAGCGCCGCATGACCGCGGCTGCGGCGCTGCAGCAGCAGGGGCAGCGGGCTTACCGCCAGAGCGGTGAGCACGATTGCGACGATCAGGTAGACGGATTCCATGCCTGCATCTTATCCAAGCCTGCGGATTTCGGGGATGAAATCGGCCGCATGTGCGATACGGCGGAGCGGTTATGCACTGCCATGCCCTCCGACTTGCCCGGCCGCAACCGGTCAGGCTGCGCCAATCCGGGCGCGTCCGCTACTTCAGAACAGGCCGCGATTCAATACCATATGCGTACCGATGCTGGCCGCATAACCCAGCGCGATAGCCGGTGTCCATTTGAGGTGACCGAAAAAAGTGTAAGTGCCGCGCGCCTGCCCCATCAGTGCCACACCGGCCGCCGAGCCTATGGACAACATCGAACCGCCCACGCCGGCAGTCATCGTAACCAGCAGCCACTGGCCGATTGACATATCCGGCATCATGGTCAGCACTGCAAACATCACCGGAATGTTGTCGACGATGGCCGAGATGAGTCCGATCGCGATGTTGGCGTTGGTCGCGCCCCATTCGCCGTAAATCACCTGCGAGATCATGCCGAGGTAGCCGATGAAGCCCAGCCCGCCCACACACATGACTACGCCGTAGAAGAAGAACAGCGTATCCCACTCGGCGCGCGCCACCTTGCGGAAGATATCGAACGCCACCGGGCTGCCGATGTTCTCAGCATCGCCGCCGCGCGCTTGAGATTTTTCGCCCCGGATTTTCAGGTAATAGGCGAAGAACTGCAGCAGACTCAGGCCGGTAAGCATGCCGATCACCGGCGGAAGGCCGAGCACGCTGTGGAAGCCGACTGCCAGCGCAATGGTGATCAGAAACAGCGCCACGATCACAAGTCCGCCACGGCTCACCGCGATCATCTCGCCCCCGGCATGGGGTTTTTCGTCGGGCACGGAGAAATGCATCAGCGCCGCAGGCACCAGCCAGTTGACCAGTGCCGGTATGAACAGCGCAAAAAATACCCAGAAATCGACCAGGCCATTGGTGGCGTGGATATTCTTCTGCCAGACCATCAGCGTGGTGATGTCGCCGAACGGGCTGAAGGCACCGCCCGCATTGGCGGCAACCACAATACTGATGCACGACAGCAGCACGAATTTCTTGTTGCCACCGCCGACCGCCATCACCACGGCAGCCATCAGCAGCGCGGTCGTCATGTTGTCGGCAACGGGGGAAATAAAGAACGCCAGCAGTCCGGTCACCCAGAACAGCGCGCGAAAGCCGAACCCCATGCGGATCAGCCAGGAGCGCAGCGCCTCGAACACGTTGCGCTCGTCCATGGAGTTGATATAAGTCATCGCCACCAGCAGGAACAACATCAGCTCCGCGTATTCCTCCAGATTGTGGCGCAGCGCGGCATCGACGATATGCGGCATGTCATGCGACTGGTAATACCACGCGATCAAACCCCAGATAATGCCGGCGGCCAGCATCACCGGCTTGGATTTGCGCAAACGGGTGAATTCTTCGGCCATCACGACCAGGTAAGCGACGAAGAACAGTACAACCGAGGTGATGCCGACCCAGCTTGAGGTCAGATCGAGACGCTCCGCACCTTCAGAAGCGTGCGCCAGCAACGGCATGAACAACATGAAAAAAGCCAGAACCAGACGTCTCATCGGCAGATATCCAAAAGTTAATCAGCCTTGCAATAATGAGGCATGCCGGACCGGCAATCAAACAAAAATGTAGTTTGCGGAAAATCGCCTTCGTGCGGCGAACGATTGACAGCCGGAAGCTATACTGGCGCTCAATCCTCGTCGTCGGCCATGACGCGGCGCGGCACCGTGGCCGGGTCGGCCGTAATCGGGCGATATATCTCCACCCGGTCGCCGGGTTTGAGGGCTGCGTCGAGTTCGGCCATTTTGCCGAAAATGCCGACCTTGTATTCCGCTAGGTCAATGTGCGGAAATTTGTTCAGAATGCCGGACTGGGCTATGGCCTGCTGCACCGTGGTTTCGTCCGGCACTTCGATGCGCAGCCAGTGTTGCTGCGCGGGTTCTGAATATGCGATACCGACTTGCATGTGTTTCTCCCAACGGACTCTTCACGTACGGCGCAATGCCCTTCGGTTATTGCGCCCTCCCCTGACTACACAGTGGCAACCGACGGCATAGCCGCCGCTTTCGCAGCGCTTCGTCGGTCAATCACCCGCTTCGCCGCCAGCAACAGCCCCACCACCATGAACCCGCCCGGCGGCAGGATCATCAGCAGGAAGCCCTTGTACTGCGGCACGATGGTCATCTCCAGGAAGGAGAACGCCGGGCCGAGCAACAGGTGGGCGTTGGCGAACAGCGTGCCGCTGCCGAATATCTCGCGCACGCCGCCGATCACCACCAGCGAGAGCGTAAAACCCACCCCCATCATCAGACCGTCCAGCGCCGAATCGACCATGCCGTTCTTGGAGGCAAACGCTTCGGCGCGGCCGAGGATGGCGCAGTTGACCACGATCAACGCGATGAACAGGCCGAGGACTTTATACAGTTCATGCGCCCAGGCGTTGAGGCTCATGTCGACCAGTGTCACCAGCGTGGCGATGAGCACGATGTAAACCGGGATACGCACCTCGGGGCTGACCAGTTGGCGCACGCTGGAGATGATGATGTTGGAGAGCAGCAGCACCGCCGTGGTGGCCAGCCCCATACCGAGACCGTTGGTGGCGGAACTGGTCACCGCCAGCGTCGGACACAGCGCAAGCATCTGCGCAAACACCACGTTGTTGTTCCACAGACCATCATTGGTGATACGCGCGTATTTTTCGTTCATTTCACACCTCCAATGCCGTCATTCCGGCGCAGGCCGGAATCCAGTGAAAGAAACAGCCCGCGTAGCGGACTAAACCATGTTGTCCTGCTGCGCAGGGAATCTTTGAATCAACTGGATTCCGGCCTGCGCCGGAATGACGGCTCTGCAATATCATGGTTTTGTTCCTGCCTCATCCAGCAACTGTGTCTTGTTGCCCTCAAAAAACTCCAACCCGCCCTTCACCGCGTTCACCACACCGCGCGGGGTGATGGTGGCTCCGGCGAACTGGTCGAACACGCCGCCGTCCTTCTTCACCGCCCATTTCGCGGCCCCCGGTTCGCCCAGCCACTTGCCCTCGAAATCATGTATCCAGTCGCCCTTGGCCGGCTCGATCTTGTCGCCCAGCCCCGGTGTCTCTTTATGGTTGATGACGCGCACGCCGAGGATCTTGCCCTCGCGCGACACACCCATCACGCACACGATATTGCCGGCATAGCCGTGGCCGATCACCTGGTACACCACCGCATCCACCTTGCCCGCGCGGCGGCCGCGATACACCAGCACCTCGCCCTCCTTTCCCGGCAGGGTGACGGTATCTTTGAGCAGGTCGTTCTCGTATTCGCCCGGCAACACCTGCGCCAGCGATTGCTTGAGGTCAGCCGCTTCTGCCGCCTTGATATCCGCCTCGGTGGCACGCGAGGCGAAGGCCAGCGCCGCACTGGTCAGCAGCGCCACGCCGCCGAGAAGCAAGCCCTGATAAACCAGTTTTTCGCGTAGTTCTTCGAGTTTCATTCGCTTTACCCCTTGTTCGCCGGTAACGCCGCGCCCTTGCGGTCGCGACCATAAATTCTCGGCTTCACATATTGGTCGATGATGGGCGTGGCCGCATTCATCAGCAGCACGGCGAAGGCCACGCCTTCCGGGTAACCGCCCCAAGTGCGGATGATCCAGGTGAGCAGGCCGCAGCCGAGACCGAAGATAAACTGTCCCATGGCCGTGTTGGGCGAGGTCACCGGATCGGTGATGATGAAGAACGCTCCCAGCATCAGTCCGCCGGAAAGCAGGTGCACCATCGGTCCCGCGTAGTGGTTGGCGTCGATAGTGTTGAACAGCAGCGCAGGCACTGCCACGCCGAGCAACATGGCGACGGGTGCATGCCAGGTGATGATGCGGCGCGCGATGAGGAACAGGCCGCCGATGAGCAGCAGCACGGCCGCCGTCTCGCCCAGACTGCCGGTACGGCTGCCCCACAACATATCCAGCGGTGCGTAATAACCGGCGAGCGCCTGATCCAGGCCGATGCCGCGCGTAAACTCGGTCTTCACGTGGCCCAGCAGCGAAGCGCTGGCCATGCCGTCAACGGGCTGGCTCAGGAAAGTGATGCGCAGGCTATCCAGCAAGCCCGGTGACTGCGAGGGCGCGACCCAACTGGTCATCTCCAGCGGGAACGAGATCAGCAGCATCACGCGTGCGGCCATCGCGGGGTTGAACACGTTCTGCCCCAACCCGCCAAACACCTGCTTGCCGATGATGACCGCGAACAGACTGCCCAACACCGCGATCCACCAGGGCGCATACGGCGGCAACGACAGAGCCAAGAGCCATGCGGTCAAAATTCCGGAACCATCCATCAGCACCGGGCGCACTTTGCGGTCTTGCAGGCGCACGACGAACGCTTCACCGACGATGGCCGCGATCAGCGACACCGCCCACAGGTTGACCGCAGGCCAGCCGTACAACCAGAAACCGAACAGCGTGGCGGGGACAAGTGCGAGTAGCACGGTGGCCATCACTTTGCCGATTGAGACGGGCGCGTGGGCGTGGGGGGAATGGGCGATGGGGTTCATCCGGTCTCCGTTGCTGCTTTGGCTGCCGCTTCCTTGGCCGCCCGCTCTTTCGCTTCGCGCGCCGCCTTGCGTTTCGCCGCCGCCTCGGCACGCTCGCGTTCGATGCGGGCGATGCGTTCCAAGCGCGCGTCGGCCAGTTTCTTGGTCGCTTCCTGTTTCAGTTTGCTGCGTTCCTGCGCGGCGAGGTCGCCCTTGGCATAGTTGAAGAAATGCACCAGTGGTATATGCGCCGGGCAGACATAGGAGCAGGAGCCGCAGGCGATGCAATCCTTGAGTCCCAGCGCGACCGCACCGGCCAGATCGGAAGTACGGATATGCGCCGCCATCTCCAGCGGTAGCAGACCGACCGGGCACGCACGCACGCAGGTCGAACAGCGGATGCAGGGCGAGGCCTCGGACTGGCCGATCTCGGTAGACATCAAGGCAAGCACGCCGCTCGTGCCTTTCAGTACCGGCACATTGGTATTGGTGAACTGCTGCCCCATCATCGGGCCGCCCAGCACCAGCCGTGCAGCGGGTTGGCTGTAGCCGTCGGCGAAATCGATGAGTTCCTGCACCGGCGTGCCGACCAGCGCCTCCACGTTGCATGCAGTCTTGATCGCACCGCCGCTGACGGTGACGATGCGCGAGAGCAGCGGCTTGCCGAAGCGGATCGCCTGCTGCACCGCAAAGGCGGTGGCGACGTTGTGCACCAGCACGCCGATGTCGGCGGGACGCCCGCCCGCCGGGACTTCGCGGCCGGTGAGCACCTGGATGATCTGCTTCTCCGAACCCATGGGGTACATGCTCGGCATGGCGACGACGTTGACCGCCGTGCCCTGCGCTGCCGCCTGCATGGCCGCGATGGCTTCCGGCTTGTTGTCTTCGATGCCGACCAGTATCTCTTTCGCCGCAACCGCATATGCAATCAGTCGGATGCCTTCGACGATCCCGGCGGCGCGCTCGCGCATGATGCGGTCGTCACAGGTGAGATAGGGTTCGCATTCGCCACCGTTCATGATCAGCGTCTGCACGCCGCTGCTGCGGCTGAGGTTGAGCTTCAATGCCGCCGGGAAAGTCGCGCCACCCAGACCGACGATGCCCGCCGCCCCGACGCGTGCAGCGATGTCTTCCGGTGTGAGTGCGAACGGATCAGCCACCGCTTCGGTCGCAATCCACTTGTCTTCGCCGTCGCTCTCCAGCGTGATGGTCGGCACCGGCAAGCCGGAAGGATGCGGCCCCGCATGGTCGCCGAGTGCAACGACGGTGCCGGAGGTGGGCGCATGAATGGATGATGAGACCGCGCCCTGCGCGGTGGCAATAAGTTGCCCCTTGAGCACCTTGTCGCCCACGTTGACCACGGGCGCGGCAGGCGCGCCGATGTGTTGCTGCAGGGGCACGTACAGTTTTTTCGGCAAGGGCAGCGCACGGATGTGGCGCTCGTCCGACAGGTTCTTTTTGCCTTCGGGGTGCACGCCGCCACGCAGGTCGAATAGCTTCATGCTGTGCTCCCCGTCTGCGGTTTATGCCAATGCCAGGATTGCAGCGTGACCGGAATGGGTTGCAGTTTCACCGACTCGGTCGGGCACACGGCTTCGCATTTTCCGCACGCGGTGCAGGCTTCGCGGAACACCACATGGATCTGCTGCGCCGCGCCCATGATGGCGTCGGTGGGGCAGACCTTGAAACAACGCGTGCAGCCTATGCATATCTCTTCCTTGATCTCGGCGATCATCGGCCCCTTGTCCTCGACTCCGGACAGGTCGGCCTCGACGCCCAGTTTGGCCGCCAGCGCCTGCGCCAATGCGACCCCTCCCGGCGGACACAGCGTGACCGCCGCATTGCCCTCGGCCAGCGCCTGCGCCGCACCGGTGCAACCGGGATAGCCGCACTGCCCGCATTGCGAACCGGGCAACAGTTTCTCGATCTCTGCGACCAGCGGATTGCCTTCGACCTTCAGATAGCGCGCGGCAACGCCGAGCAGCAGACCGAAGACGGCACCCAGGACAGTCAGACTGAAAATGGCAGCCACTAGCATTTCAATTCCTTTATATAAGACACCAACCCGTAGCCCGGATGGAACAAAGTGGAATCCGGGAACGCTCCCGGATTGCGGCTCGCGCCTTCATCCGGGCTACAACTCGTTTTTCAACATCACGCCAAACCTGCAAACCCCATAAACGCCAGCGCCAGCAAACTCGCCGTGTCGAAACCGATAGGGGCGCCGCTGAATGCGGGCGGCACCTGCGCCAACGCCAGACGCACGCGCAGCCCGGTGAACAGCAGCATCACCAGCATGAAGCCGAGCGCGGAACCGAAGCCGTACATCAGGCTGTGTACAAAACTGTTTTTTTCCTGCACGTTGAGCAGCGCCACGCCGAGCACCGCGCAGTTGGTGGTGATGAGCGGCAGGTAGATGCCGAGCACCTGATACAGGCCGGGACTGAATTTGCGGATCGCCATCTCGGTGAACTGCACCGTCGCCGCGATGGTGAGGATGAAGGCGAGGATGCGCAGGTACCCTATTCCCAGCGGCATCAGCAGCCAGTGTTCCAGCATCCAGCTTGCCGCAGTGGCGAAGGTCAGCACGAAGGTGGTGGCCATGCCCATGCCCAGCGCGCCGTCCATTTTCTTGGACACGCCCATGAACGGGCACAGCCCGAGGAACTTCACCAGCACCACGTTGTTCACCAGTGCGGTGCCCAGCAGCAGTAACAGAAACTCACTCATATATACGATCTCCTGCGCTCCTTAGTGCAAGCGGCGTGCCAGACGACGGGCCCAAAACTGAGGCGCACAGAATCAGGCGCTTGGTGCACAAACGCACCAGACCGGTGCAAAAAACCTTTGTCGTTGTCGGGTGGTGTCATGCGCGGATGTAGCAAACGCGACAACTGGCCTGCGATTCGAGACATTGAGCCGGAACGCCAAATTGCGGGCACAGATATTGCTCAACACTATATATCCGCATGAAATGGAAGCATCATGACCAAGCCCACAACACCGCACGGCCCCAAAACGCAGCCCTCCGCCGCGAAGAGCGACAGCAATGTGCCGCCACACCTCTTCCGCCAGGCCGTGGAGCAAGCCGCGCTGGCAATCTCCATCACCGACGCGCACGCCAACATCCTGTATGCCAACAGCGCCTTTCAGCGCATCACGGGCTACGAGCAGAACGAGATCGTGGGACACAACGAGTCCATCCTCTCTTATCGCGTCACGCCCAAACTGGTGTACGAATCCCTGTGGGCTCAGATTCAGCGCCAGCGGCCGTGGAACGGACTGCTGGTCAATAAACGCAAGGATGGCAACCGCTATCTGGCCGACGTCACCATCACGCCGGTGGTGAGCGAAGACGGCGACACCACGCATTACCTCGGCATGCACCGCGATGTGACCGAAGTGCACCGGCTGGAACGCCAGGTGCAGAACCAGAAGACGCTGATCGAATCGGTGGTGGATGCGGCGCAGGTCGCCATCGTGCTGCTCGATGAAAAAGAGCGCGTGCTGCTGGACAACCAGGAATACAAGAAGCTGATCGGCGATCTGGGCAAGGAACCGGCGGTGCGCCTGCTCGCTGTTCTGCGCGCGCAAATGGGCGAGGTATTCACCAAAGCCTACGACAAGCACCGCAACATTGCCGCACGCGAAGTGTGCATCGAAACTGCCGGCCGCCCGACACGCTGGTTCTCGTGCGCGATCTCCTGGTTCGAGGAACACGACGTCGGCGCGGACGCGTTTTACGACCCGCAGCGCCGCCACTATCTGCTGCTCACCATTCAGGACATCAGCGAACTCAAGCGCCAGCAGGAAGCGTTGCGCATCAACAGCCTGCGCGCATTGCTGTCGGAGCAGGAACGCATCCAGGGCCTGCGCGAAACGCTGGCCGGTGCGGTGTACCAACTGGAAGGTCCGCTCAACATGCTGAGTGCGGCGGCCAAGATGATGGAACGCAAACGCGAGGGCAGCGACCTGCCCGCCGCCAGTGCGCTGGAAGAAGCCATCCGGCAAAGCCGCGAAGTGCTGGAGACGCTGCGCGGCTGCATTCCCGAGCAGGGCATCGAAGCGATGCAGCCGGTCAACCTCAACGAAGTGCTGGTCGATGTGCTCAAGCTCACCACCGGCAGCCTGCTGGGCGCGGGCATCGTGGTGGAGTGGACCCCCTCGGGCGACTTGTCGGTGGTGACCGGCAACCCGGGACAACTGACCAATCTCTTCAAGCAGCTTGTCACGAACGCAATCGAGGCCGTGAACGACCGGCGCGGCGGCCAGCGCGAATTGCGCATCGCCTGCACCTCGCGCGCCGACCACCTCGAAGTGTTCGTGGAAGACAGCGGCCCGGGCATCCCCGACGATTTGCGCTACAAGGTTTTCCAGCCCTTCTTCACCACCAAGGGCGCGGCGCGCCAGCATCTGGGTCTCGGCCTGGCGATGGCGCAGGAAGTGGTGACGCGCCACGGCGGCACCATCGACATCGACCCCGGCTATCACAACGGTTGCCGCGTGCGCGTGCAACTCCCATTTGCAGCGGGGGTGAACCATGTCTAATTCGCGCACGGATGGCAAAAACGGAAGCGAACTCGATCTGCTGCGCGCCGAGCTGGATACGCTGTATCAGGTCAGCAAGGTGCTATCGCGCTCGCTCAATCTCAAAGAGACGCTGGACGGCGTGCTGCACGCATTGCATGAAGGCGTGGCGCTGGAACGCGGCATGGTCAGCTTGATCGACGCGGCCAGCGGCGAGCT
>JAUSBC010000082.1 GCA_030652215.1 Sideroxyarcus sp. | reverse complement strand
AATACTTTTTTACATCCGAATCCGTGTCCGAGGGCCATCCGGACAAGGTTGCAGACCAAATCTCCGACGCTATCGTTGACGCGATTCTAGCGCAGGACAAACATTCACGCATCGCCGCCGAGACGCTGGTCAGCACTGGCCTGGTCGTTCTGGCCGGCGAAATCACCACCAATGCACAAGTAAACTTCGCCAAAGTGGCGCGCGAAACAATACGCCGCATCGGCTATGACGACCCGAACTTGCGCTTCGACGCGGACGGTTGTTCCGTTCAAGTTTGCTACGGCACGCAAAGCCCGGACATCGCTCAGGGCGTGGACAAGGCCTACGACGACACGATGGATCAGGGCGCCGGCGACCAGGGACTGATGTTCGGCTACGCCTGCCGCGAAACCGACACGCTGATGCCGCTGCCCATCTACCTGTCGCACCGCCTGGTCGAGCGTCAGGCGCAATTGCGCCGCGACGGCCGCTTGAGCTGGCTGCGTCCGGATGCGAAGTCGCAAGTCACCATCAAATATGTCGACGACAAACCTTTCAGCATCGACACTGTGGTGCTTTCCACCCAACACTCTCCGGACATCTCGCTGGAGCAAATCCGCGAAGCCGTGATCGAGGAAGTCATCAAGCCCGTATTGCCGAAAGAACTCATCAAGGGCGACATCAAATACCTGGTGAACCCGACCGGACGCTTCGTCATCGGCGGCCCGCACGGCGATGCCGGCTTGACCGGCCGCAAGATCATCGTCGACACCTACGGCGGCGCAGCCCCGCACGGCGGCGGCGCGTTCTCCGGCAAGGACCCCTCCAAGGTTGACCGCTCGGCGGCTTATGCCGGTCGCTATGTGGCCAAGAACATCGTTGCCGCCGGCCTGGCCGACAAGTGCCTGGTGCAAATCAGCTACGCCATCGGCGTGGCGCAGCCCACCAGCATCATGGTCACCACCTACGGCACCGGCAAGGTTTCCGACGAGAAGATCACCGCGCTGGTGAAAAAGCACTTCGACCTGCGTCCGAAAGGCATCGTGCATATGCTCGACCTGCTGCGTCCGATCTACCAGAAGACAGCGGCTTACGGCCACTTCGGTCGCGAAGAGCCAGAATTCAAGTGGGAAGCTACTGACAAAGCTGCCGCTTTGCGAGCCGACGCCGGTCTATAACAAACCATGTAGGGTTGGTTACGGCTTCGCCCAACCCACCCTACACAACGCATAACCCACCCTCCGAGGGGTGCTGCAGCGGGTCTGGACAACCAGTCCCCCGTCAGGCTCGGAGCCAGTGGTTCACCCGTATCAACCGCACCCATTCATTAACTTTTTAGATGAATGGAGCACATATGACTTCCGCAAAGAAATTCACCGACTATATCGTCGCCGACATGTCCCTCGCTGACTGGGGACGCAAAGAACTGGCCATCGCCGAAATCGAAATGCCCGGCCTGATGGCCATCCGCAACGAGTACGCCGCGACCAAGCCGCTGCGCGGCGCGCGCATCACCGGCTCGCTGCACATGACCATCCAGACCGGCGTGCTGATCGAGACCTTGGTTGCACTGGGTGCTGAAGTGCGCTGGGCGTCCTGCAACATCTATTCCACACAGGACCATGCCGCTGCAGCCATCGCCGCGACCGGCACGCCCGTGTTCGCGGTCAAGGGCGAAACCCTGACCGAATACTGGGACTACACGCACCGCATTTTCGAATGGGCGGACGGCGGTTACTCCAACATGATCCTGGACGACGGCGGCGACGCCACGCTGCTGCTGCATCTGGGTGCGCGCGCCGAGAAGGACGCTTCGCTGATCAGCAAGCCCGGCTCCGAAGAAGAAACCTGCCTGTTTGCGTCGATCAAGGCCAAGCTGGCAACCGACAAGACCTGGTACTCCACCCGTCTCGCCGCCATCAAGGGCGTGACCGAGGAAACCACCACCGGCGTGCATCGTTTGTACCAAATGCACGAGCGCGGCGAACTAAAGTTCCCGGCCATCAACGTCAACGACTCCGTGACCAAGTCCAAGTTCGACAACCTGTATGGTTGCCGTGAATCGCTGGTGGACGGCATCAAGCGCGCCACCGACGTGATGATCGCGGGCAAGATCGCCGTCATCGCCGGTTACGGCGATGTGGGCAAAGGTTCAGCACAAGCCATGCGCGCACTGTCCGCACAAGTCTGGGTGACCGAGATCGACCCGATCTGCGCGTTGCAAGCCGCAATGGAAGGCTACCGCGTGGTCACCATGGATTACGCCTGCGAACACGGCGACATTTTCGTGACCACCACCGGCAACTTCCACGTGATCACGCATGACCACATGAAGAAGATGAAGAACCAGGCCATCGTGTGCAACATCGGCCACTTCGACAACGAGATCGACGTCGCCTCGCTCAAGCAGTACAAGTGGGAAAACATCAAGCCGCAGGTCGACCATGTGATCTTCCCCGACGGCAAGCGCATCCTGCTGCTGGCGGAAGGCCGCCTGGTGAACCTGGGTTGCGGCACCGGCCATCCGTCCTACGTGATGTCGTCGTCGTTCGCGAACCAGACCATCGCGCAGATCGAGCTGTATACCCGCACCAAGGAATACCCGGTCGGCGTGTACACCTTGCCCAAGCATCTGGACGAGAAAGTGGCGCGTCTGCAGCTGACCACGCTGAACGCGCAGTTGAGCGAACTGACTGACCAGCAGGCAGCCTACATCGGCGTGCCCAAGGAAGGTCCATACAAAGCCAACCACTACCGCTACTAAGCTGCTTGTTGCGGGTATGATGGCGAGGGGCGGACGTCAGGTTCGCCCCTCTTAACTTGTTAATTGGAAAATGTTAATACGACTGCTGATCATCTGGACACTGAACGCACTGGCGCTGATTGCCGTGGCGAGCTTCGTGCCGGGTATACACGTCGACGGATTCATGGCGGCGTTCGTCGCGGCCTTCGTTTTGGGTCTCGTCAACACGCTTATTCGCCCGATTTTTCTGGTGTTGACTTTGCCGGTCACCATGCTCACGTTGGGACTGTTCATTTTTGTCATCAACGGACTGATGTTCTGGTTCGCCGGTTCCATCCTGCGCGGGTTCGTGGTCGACAGTTTCTGGCACGGCGTCATGGGCGCAGTCCTGTACAGCATTTTTTCCTGGGCGCTGAGTTCAGCCGCCACTCAACTACTTGTGAGAAAACATGGGAATCAACACAACGACACCGATCAGTTTTGAGTTTTATCCGCCGCAAACGCCGGAAGGCGTGGAAAAGCTGGCAGCCGCACGCCAGCGTCTGGCGTCCATCAAGCCAGAATTTTTTTCCGTCACCTTCGGCGCGGGCGGTTCCACGCAGGACCGCACGCTGGAAACCATCAAGCAGATCCATGCCGAAGGCCACAGCGCCACACCGCATCTGTCCTGCGTCGGCTCCACCCGCGAGAACGTGCGCGCCCTGTTGTTCGCCTACAAGGACATGGGCATCAAGCGCATCGTCGCCCTGCGCGGCGACCTGCCTTCCGGCATGCACAGCATTGGCGAGTTCCAGTACGCCAACGAACTGGTGTCATTCATCCGTGCTCAGACCGGCGAGCATTTCCACATCGAAGTGGCCGCGTATCCGGAATTCCATCCGCAGGCGAATTCGGCGCGCGAAGATATGCTCAACTTCAAACGCAAGATGAATGCGGGTGCCGACTCGGCCATCACGCAGTACTTCTACAATGCCGACGCTTATTTCCGCTTCGTCGACGAATCGCGCAAACTCGGCGTCACCGCCCCCATCGTGCCGGGCATCATGCCCATCGTGCGCTTTTCGCAACTCGCGCGCTTCTCCGACGCCTGCGGCGCGGAAATCCCGCGCTGGATGCGCAAGACCATGGAAGGCTACGGCGACGACGTAGAATCGGTGCAGAACTTCGGCCTCGATGTCGTCACGCAACTGTGCGAGAAACTCATCGCCGGCGGAGTGCCTGCTTTGCATTTCTACACGCTCAACCAGGCCAATGCGTCGCTGGAAATTTTGAAACGACTAGGCTATCGCACATAGCCGCCCCTGCTCCCTCCCCCACTGGGGGAGGGCTGGGGTGAGGGAACACACCACATGAAAGCCCCCGAACTTCTCCTCCCCGCCGGAACACTGGACAAAATGCGCACCGCCTTCGCCTACGGTGCGGATGCGGTGTACGCCGGGCAACCGCGCTATTCGCTGCGCGCGCGCAACAACGAATTCAAGCTGGAAGAACTGGGCATAGGAATTCAGGAAGCGCACGCGCTGGGCAAGAAACTGTTCGTCGCCAGCAACCTGATGCCGCACAACGCCAAGGTTAAAACCTACATGGCGGACATGGAGCCCGTGATCGCGATGCAACCGGACGCGCTGATCATGGCCGACCCCGGCCTCATCGCCCTGGTGCGCGAGCGCTGGCCGGAGATGCAGGTTCATTTATCCGTGCAGGCCAACACCGTCAACTACGCAGCAGTGAAATTCTGGAAATCGATGGGCCTGTCGCGCGTGATCCTGTCGCGCGAAATCTCCCTGGACGAGATCGAGGAGATACGGCAGCAATGCCCGGACATCGAACTCGAAGTGTTCATCCACGGCGCGCTGTGCATCGCCTATTCCGGACGCTGCCTGCTGTCCGGCTACTTCAACCACCGCGACGCCAACCAGGGCACCTGCACCAACTCCTGCCGCTGGGATTACAAGGTGGACAACGCCGAAGAGACCGGCACCGGCGAGATCGAAAAACTGGATTTCGATTTTGACAAAGCCCTGAGCGAATCCGAGCTGTCCGAATGCGGCAACCAGCCGCGCCACCCGCTGGCGGACAAGGTGTATGTCATCTCGCGCAAGGACCATCCGGGCGAACTGATGCCGGTGCTGGAAGACGAGCATGGCACCTACATCATGAATTCCAAGGACCTGCGCGCGGTGGAGCATGTCGAACGGCTGGTGAAGATCGGCATCGATTCGCTCAAGGTCGAGGGCCGCACCAAATCCATCTATTACGTGGCGCGCACCGCCCAGGTGTATCGCCAGGCCATCGACGATGCGGTCAAAGGCCGCCCCTTCAATCTTGAATTGCTGGGCGCGCTGGATGCGCTGGCGAACCGCGGCTACACCGACGGCTTCTACGAGCGCCACCACACCCACGAGCAGCAGAACTATATGCGCGGCCACTCCGAGAGCTTCCGCCAGCAATATGTCGGCGACATCGTGGCCTGCTCCAACGGCATGGCCGAGATCGACGTGAAGAACCGCTTCAGCGTCGGCGACAAACTCGAGATCATCCACCCCTCCGGCAATTCCATCGTCGAACTGAAAGAGATGAAATCCCTCGAAGGCGAATCGCTGACCGTCGCTCCGGGCAGCGGACATCGCGTGCGGATACCGTTGCAGGGCGAACTGGCCAAAGGAATGCTGGCGAGGTTCTTGTAGGCAGGAGAAAGCAATGCTTCTGTGACCGGGGCGTGTATTAAGGAAGACTTAAGGTAGGTTCTCTATCATCTTCCTTTGATTCTTCCTTTCGGCCACACCGACAACACCGGATGGCCTTCCCCTCGCATCAGTAACAGGAGGTTTTCGATGAACTGGAAAAACACCCCAATCCGCTACGGCTCGCTCACCATCGGCATCCACTGGCTGATGCTGCTGCTATTCGTCGCCGTGTACGGCACCATCGAGTTGCGCGAATTATATGAAAAAGGCAGCGACCCGCGCGAAGCGCTGAAGACCTGGCACTTCATGCTTGGCATGCTGGTATTCATAATGATCTGGCTGCGTCTTGCCGCGCGCTTTTCCGCCCCCCTCCCGCTTATCCGGCCTGCCATTCCCCGTTTGCAGGAGGTCTCTGCCAAGCTTCTGCATCTGGCGCTGTATGCACTGATGATAGGCATGCCATTGACCGGCTGGTTGCTGCTGAGCGCCGCCGGAAAGCCAATCCCGTTCTTCGGCCTGCAACTTCCGGCGCTGATCGCGGAAAACAAGGATCTGGCAGGACAGATCAAGGAACTGCATGAAGCAGTCGGTACAACGGGATATTTCCTCATCGGCCTGCATGCATTGGCGGCCCTGTACCATCACTTTATCCAGCGCGACAACACGTTGACCCGAATGCTTCCCGGCCGCGTATAGTTGATTCCACTGGGGCCGGCACTATCTGCTCCTCCCGGAAACGTCCAATGTCCTACCATTACGCTACAGGTACTCGGGCATGCTGCGTACCTGTCAGGTAAACAATTTGCTACCATGCCTGCATTAAGCACGGCTCGGGTATCGATATGTGGTTGTACGGCTCGGTTGGTAAAAAGCTCGGATTTCTGATTTCCAGTGTCCTGATAGCCATTTTTGTCCTGACTGCGTTCTGGTTCGATGATTTCGCGCATCGCAACCTCGAAAAGCTGATGCTCCAGCAGGCTCGCGTCCTCTATCAACAACTCGTGATCACCCGCAGCTGGAATGCCGCATTCGGCGGCGTCTATGTGCGCAAAACTCCCGGCGTCGTCACCAACAAGTATCTCGACAAGGTCGGGCCCGGACACGGCATGCCCGGCACTGTCATTCCCGAGATCACCGACAAGCAAGGGCATGTTTACACGCTGAAGAATCCGGCGCTGATGACTCGCGAACTGTCGGAACTGACCGCCAACAATGCCGACTTCCGCTTCCACATGACCAGTCTCAAGGCGATCAATCCCGGCAACATCCCGGATGACTTCGAAAAGCGCAGCCTGCAGCAGTTTGAAACCGGCCTGAAGGAAACGTCCGAATTCGGCCGCGACAACGAGAAGCATTATTTCCGCTTCATGGCCCCCTTGTATGTCGAGCACAGTTGTCTGGCTTGCCACGGCTTCCAGGGATACAAGGTCGGGGATGTGCGCGGCGGGATCTGTCTGACTCTGCCGATGAACACCGAATTGGAACTGCTGAACACGAGCCGGCTGCAATTCCTGGCAGGCGCCGGAATTCTGCTGGTACTGGTCCTCACGGCAATCATCCTGGGTTCGCGCTATCTGGTGACCCGTCCCTTGCACCTGCTGCAACAGTTCGCCAGCAGCATGGGCCAGCCGCAGCAAGTTTCTGAAGCGCTGTTGGCGCGTAGCGATGAAGTCGGATTGCTTGCCAAGGAGCTGAACGATGCCAATGCCACGCTTCTGGCACAGCGCGACACCATCCTGCAAGGCACGCAGCAACCGTTTCCGGACAACAACACGGATGAGCTCACCGGCCTGTATAACCGGCACTATCTGTTTTCAGAAGGTGCACGCCTGTATGAACGCTGGCGGCGCGACGGGGTCGGCATCGCAGTATTGCTGATCGATATCGACCACTTCAAGCTCGTCAACGACAAATTCGGCCATCTGGTCGGCGATGACGTGCTGGTCGCGGTTACGCAGATACTCAAGACGCAATGCCGCCCGTACGACCTGGTCGCGCGCTACGGCGGCGAGGAGTTCCTGGTCCTGCTGGAGGCTTCGTCTTACGGAAGCGGCAACAGCTCGGCCCAGCGGATATTGCAGAGCATTTCCGAACACGTTTTCCAATCCGGCGTCATCGAGCTTCGCATCACCGTCAGCATCGGCGTGGTCGAAGGCAGTTCGCTGGGCGATCTCGATTCGACTTTGTGCAAAGCGGACGAAGCACTGACTCGGGCCAAAGAATCCGGGCGCAATCGCATTGTCGCGCACTCCGATGACATGTCCTGAGCGGCCGGCCGATCTGAACGCTCGTGTTAACGTTTGACTGAATTTCCCAACCAAACCGCATGAATTTCAAGTCCGCAAGCATCGCGCTCATCTGGCTATTGCTGGCCGGCGGGCTTTTTTACTTTTTCGATTCGAAAGAAAACCCCAACACGGCCGACAAATTGAGCGGTAGCGGCGCGGAAGTCACGCTGGCAAGAGACCTGAGCGGGCATTACCGGGCCGAAGCCTTCATCAACGGCGTAAAGACCAATGTCATGGTCGATACCGGAGCAACCGACGTGGCGATCTCACAGCGTCTGGCCGATAAACTCGGCATCCAAAGTACCGCCGCCATACGAACCCGGACCGCGAACGGCGATACGGTCGCCTACATGACCCGATTGGCAAGCGTGAAACTGGGCGGGATTGAAGCCAACAATGTTGCGGCCATCATCTCGCCAAACCTCGAAGGGGATGTGTTGCTGGGCATGTCATTCCTGGGCAGGATGGACGTACGGTTGTACAAGGGTACGATGACTATTCGCGCTGTAAACGATTAACCAATCTGGACATACCAACATGATCTTTTCTTCTCTCTCCCAATCCGACCGCTACACCGCGTTGCATCCGCTGTTCCAGCGCGCCTTCGACCACATCCGCAACACGGACCTGTTCGCAATCGCGCCGGGGCGCTACAACATTGTGGGTGACAATCTCATCGCCATCGTGGAGCAGGTCCCTGCCAAAACGAAGGAGATGGCGAAACTGGAGGCGCATCGCAAGTACATCGACATCCAGCTGGTGCTGGAGGGCGACGAGACGATGGGGTGGAAGCCGCTGGCGGATTGTCTTAACCCGATTAGCGAGCACAGCATGGAGAAGGACATTCGTTTCTTCCACGACGCCCCGGTCTCGTATATACCGGTGCCGCCGGATCATTTCTGCATTTTTTTTCCGGAGGACGCGCATGCGCCGCTCGTTGGAACGGGCACGATACGCAAGGTGATTTTCAAGGTGGCGGTAAATCCAACGGGTCTCTAAGGCCTCGTCATTCCGGCGCAGGCCGGAATCCAGTGCAGTTACTCAACATGCCTTTGGTTTTGCCCTGCGTTGCTGGGATGTTCCAATAACTGGATTCCGGCCGGCGCCGGAATGACAGTTAGTCGAACGCCACATCCCCTTCATCCACCACCGCGCCCAACTGCATATTCCTGAAGTCGAACAGATTGCCGTCCAGCAGGTGCGAGGGTTTGACGTTCTGCATGGCGGTGAAGATGGTCTGGCTGCGGCCCGGATACTGGCGTTCCCAGTTGGTGAGCATTTCCTTGATGTTCTGGCGTTCCAGGTTTTCCTGCGAGCCGCACAGGTTGCACGGGATGATGGGAAATTCCATGCCGCGCGCATAGCGGGCGATGTCTTTCTCGGCACAGTAGGCCAACGGGCGGATGACAATGTGGTCGCCCTTGTCGGTCACCAGTTTGGGCGGCATGGACTTGAGTTTTCCGCCGAAGAACATGTTGAGGAACAGCGTTTCCACCATGTCGTCGCGGTGATGTCCCAGGGCGATCTTGTTCGCGCCCAGATCGCCCGCCACCTTGTAGATAATGCCGCGCCGTAAACGCGAACACAGCGAGCAGGTGGTCTTGCCCTCAGGGATCTTGGCCTTGACGATGGAGTAGGTGTCCTGCGTTTCGATGTGATATTCCACGCCGATTTTTTTAAGAAAATTCGGCAGCACGTCGGCTGGGAAGCCCGGTTGTTTCTGATCGAGGTTCATCGCCACAATCCTGAAGTCGATGGGCGCGCGCTTGCGCAACGTGAGCAGAATATCCAGCAGCGTGAAAGAATCCTTGCCGCCGGAAATGCACACCATCACGGTGTCGCCGTCTTCGATCATGTTGAAATCGCCGATGGCTTTGCCTACCGAGCTCTCCAGCCGGCCCTTGAGGCGGTTGAAGTTGGTGGAGTGGTGTTCGAAATGGATGGGTTGTGTGATGTCGTTCATATTGAGGTTCGTAAATTCTAACCCCTCCCGGCCTCCCCTTGTCAGGGGAGGAGCGATCAGTTCCTCCCCTGACAAGGGGAGGTTAGGAGGGGTTGGTGTTGGGTTGGGTCAATGCTTTCAAAGATTAATGCTGCGCCCGCCATCCACCGCAATAATCTGCCCGGTGATATAGGGTGCGTCGGCAATCAAGAACTGCACGGTTCTGGCGATGTCTTCCGGCGTGCCTTCACGCTTGAGCAGCGTATGCGCAATGATCTTGCGACGCTGCTCCTCGTCTTTCCAGTCCTCGTTTTCCGGCCAGAGATTCACGCCGGGAGCGATGCCGTTCACGCGTATCTGCGGCGCCAGCTCCTGCGCCAGGGCGCGCGTCAGGCCGGCAAGACCCGTCTTGGCGATGTTGTACAGCAAGTGCCCGTGCATCGGGAAATCGGCATGGATATCCACGATATTGACGATGCAGCCATGGCGGCGGCGCAATTCCGGCGCGGCTGCCTGAGCCAGGAATAGCGGCGCTTTCAGGTTGGTACCGAGCAGGTCGTTCCATTGCTGCTCGCTCATGCTGTCCAGCGGCGTAGGGTAAAAGGTGGAGGCGTTGTTCACCAGCGCATCGAGATGCCCGAATTGCTTCACGGCCTCTTCCACCACGCGCGGCAGGGTAGAGATTTCCAGCAAGTCGGCCTGCACGGTACAGGCCGAATCGGGGCGCTTCTCGTTCAACTCGGCCCGCAGGGCCAGCGCGTCATACAGGGAAGCATGACAATGAATCACGACGTTCGCGCCCGCCGCATGCAAACGGCGCACAATGGCCGCACCCACGCGCCTGGCCCCGCCCGTCACCAATACAGTTTTGCCTTGCATCCGATTCCCCACTAAACTCTGTGTACTATTGGATTATACCCGACCATGTCCCTCCACCTACCCGCCCCCTCACCCGATGCACTCATGCACAGCGCCAAGCTGTGCGAGCTCATCCGCCGCGACATCACCACCCAGGGCGGCTGGATACCCTTTTCGCGTTTCATGGAATTGGCACTGTATGCGCCGGGCCTGGGCTATTACACAGCGGGATCGCGAAAACTGGGCGCGGAAGGCGATTTCACCACCGCACCCGAGATATCCACCCTGTTCGGACGTACCTTGGCCAAACAACTGATCGAAGTCATGCAAGCCAGTTCGCCGCACATCCTCGAACTCGGCGCGGGCAGCGGCAAGCTGGCACTGGATATCCTCACCGAACTGGCGCGACTGGATACACTGCCGGACAGCTATTCGATACTGGAAGTGAGCGCCGACCTGCGCGAACGCCAGCAGACCCTGATCAATGAAAAGCTGCCGCAACTTGCCTCCCGCGTGCGCTGGCTGGATGGCTTGCCGGATACCATTTCCGGCGCGGTCATCGGCAATGAAGTGCTGGATGCCTTGCCGGTACACCTGCTGTACTGGGCGAATGGACAAATACTGGAACGCGGCGTAAGCAACGATGCATTGCGTTTTGTGTGGAAAGACCGGGTACCTGACTGCGAGGCGCTCACGGACATCGCCCGCAACATCAAAGTGCCGCACGATTACCTGAGCGAGATTTCCATCACCGCACGCGGTCTGGTCGGCAGCCTGACCGAGCGCATGGACAAGGGCGCGCTGCTGTTCGTCGACTACGGTTTCGGCGCGGGCGAGTACTACCATGCGCAGCGCAACCGAGGCACCCTGATGTGCCACTACCGCCACCACTCGCACGACGACCCGTTCTATCTTCCCGGATTGCAGGACATCACCGCGCATGTGGACTTCAGCGCCGTCGCCGAAGCCGCCATCGACCAGGGCGCGCACTTTCTGGGCTACACCTCGCAGGCGCATTTCCTGCTCAACAACGGCGTGACGGAATTTTTCGGCGATATCTCGCTGGACGATGTAAAAGCCTACGCCCCGCTTTCCGCACAACTGCAAAAACTCACCAGCCCGGCCGAGATGGGCGAACTGTTCAAGGTGATTGCGCTGGGCAAAGGAATGGATCAACCGCTGTCCGGGTTCTTGCGCGGGGATTTGTCGAGGCTGTTGTGAATGGGCGCGCCAACGTCCGCGTCGGCTGTTTTCCTCCGGTAGCAGATACAGACGCAACCATGCTCATCCTCGGCAGCATGCCCGGACAGAAATCTCTAGACATGCACGAGTATTACGCCCACCCGCAAAACGCCTTCTGGAAGATCATGGGCGAACTCGTCGGGGCGCATCCACATCTGCCCTACGAGGAACGCCTGCGCAAACTGACTACGGCGCACCTCGCCTTGTGGGATGTACTCGCTTCCTGCGAACGCTTAACCAGCCTGGACTCGAATATCCGCAAAGAGCAGCCGAACGACTTCGCCGCCTTCTTCGACCAGCATCCGCAGATCACACATGTATTCTTCAACGGCGCCAAGGCCGAGCAGAGTTTCCGGAAGTTCGTGCTTGGCACGCAGAAATTACCGCCGCTGGATTTTGCGCGCCTGCCCTCGACCAGCCCGGCGCATGCCGGCATGCGTTATGCGGAAAAACTGCTGGCGTGGCGCACGGTCATCGGCAGTCGTATCTGAAACCGCATTTCCAGATCGCGGCGCATACCTTCGCGCCGCACTACGCCCACCTACCGGATCATCCCCAGCCGCCCGTTGTGGCTTCCCATGTACCAGTAGCGGCCCTGGCCGTCGATGATCGCCTTGCGGATGCCGACATTCTTCGACGGCAGCACGATGACGCGGAACGACTCGCTCGCCGGGTCGAACAGCGCAACGGTGTCGGTGGATATCTCGTTGGCCCACACGCGGCCCGCCGCATCGACCGTCACCGAATAGGGACCGCCGTTTCTGCCGGCCGGCATCGCGTAGGTCTTGATCACTTTCCGGCTGCGCGGATCGACCTTGAGCAACTGGCCGTTGCCGTAGGCAGTTACCCACAGCATGCCGTCGGGTCCGGTCGCGATGCGTCGCGGCTTGCTGCCCGCGCCGGTATCGAGATCGCTGATTTGGCCGCTGGCCGGGTCAAGGCGCCCCAACTGGTTGCCGGCGATGCGGCAGAACCAGACCATGCCCTCGGCGTCGATTGCCAGCCCGTAGGGATTGCCCGAAGTTTTATATTCGGTGATTGTGCCGCTAGCGCGGTCAAGCCGGCCGATGCGCTGGCCTTTCTGCACGGTGAACCAGATCGTCCCCTTGGCGTCGAGCACAAGCGTATGCGGATCGCCGCCCGAAGGCGCGCGGAATTGGTCGATGCGCCCGCTCTTCGGGTCCAGGCGCCCTATCGTGCCGTTACCGTTGCCCGTGTACCAGACCAATCCTTCGGGGTCGACCAGCAAACCGTGCGGGTGTGCCCGGGCGGGCAAATCCCATTCCTTGAACTGTTCGCTGCGCGGATCGAAGCGCGCGATCTTGTTGCCGTTCATCACCGCGATGTAGATATTGCCGTCCGCGCCCGGCGCCGGATCGCGCGCGAACCTCGGCGTAGGCACCGGCCACTCGCTCACCGTGCCGGAAACCGTCTCCAGCGCGCCGGGCGCCAGACCGTAGTTGGAACCACCGGCGGCGACTTGTGTGGCAAACAGCGTCATCAGAATCGACAGCCCCCAGCATGCATAACGATGGATCGTTTTCATGAATGCCTCCTGTGCGTCGTTAGTTGCTGCAAGAATCGCCGCAGCCGTGTTGCCCTTGCATGTTGCGGATGACATGCCGCCATTCGATAGGTTCCGCCTGCGGCAGCGGCGCGGCGCCAAGATGGGGCGAGAGAAAGAGGGCGCGAATGAGCGCCTCCTGTTGCGTTACTGCTTGGGAAGTCTCCGGCCGGAAACGTTCATCCCGGCATTGCAGAATCCCTTATTGCTGCAGATGCTTTTCCCGTATGAACAATTCGGGATCGACCATTACGCCGTTGAGCACAACGCTCCAGTGCAGATGAGGGCCGGTGGCGCGTCCCGTTTGTCCGGATAGACCGAGCAACTGCCCCTTGCCCACCATTTCACCGGCCTGCACGTCGATCTGCTCAAGGTGGCAGTACATGGTAATCAGCCCGTTGCCGTGGTCGACAAACACCGTCCTGCCGTTGAAGAAATAGTCTTCTACCGCCAGCACCTTGCCCTGCGCACTTGCGCGCACCGGCGTGCCGCTCTCCACTGCCACATCAAGGCCCGCATGCGGCTGGCGCGGCTCGCCGTTGAAGTAGCGGCGCGAACCGAAGCGCCCGGACAACTGCCCTTCGGCAGGGACAATAAAGGCAAGATCGGTATCCTGCGCACTGCGCCAGTGGCGCTTTAGCCCGCGGATGGCGGCTATCTCGCGCGCAGCGCGGGCCTGATTGGCGGCAGACAATTGCACCCTGCTCTTGTCCTTGAGCGTGATGTGCTGCTCGGGATATTTTTTCGGATTGACCTCGAACGCCTGCGTTTTGCTTTCACTCCCGATAGCAACGCTCAACTCGTGCAAACCCGGCGACAGATCAAGCGACAGGCCGACCACCGCATACCATTGATCCTGAAAGGCTGTCACAAGCACCGGCTGACCGCCAAACCATGTTTGCGGCTTGCCGTCGCCGTCAGAAACGCCGGCAATCGGAACAATCGCAACGCCGCCGGGCACACTGGACGACGCGGGAAGATTCGCATGTGCAAGCAGCGGCAGTGCACATGCGAAAAGGCTGAAGCGGAAGCAGATGCGGAGGGTGGCAACGATAATAGAGTTCATGATTCCTTCTTGCGCAAGCGACATCCGGCGGGTTGGCGGCAACCCTTTCTTCAGTAACTGCATTACAGTTTGGATGCGCCCGGCTGCCGTAAGAGCCATAGTTATTATCGGCAGCAGCAAGGCATTGCTTTAATCGCTTGCCGGCCATTTCAACGCAGTGGCTATATACCCTTGATAACCGAATCCACCGCCGCGATGCGCGTTGAACGCACCTTGGGTTCAATCGGATTCACGCGTTGTATCAGGGAGCAATCTGCAGTTGCGCAGGATCAAGCAGCAGATAGCGCGCGTAACGTTCTTCTTCCCTGCTCCCGTCATCACTCACAATCATGATGCGCTGCTTGCCGTCGATCACGGCGGGGCTGACGCCTTCCGCGTGCTCGAAGCCTTGCACGCCGGGTGCGGTGACGCGCCGGGCCGGGGCATCCGGTTGGCCGCTCCAGAACCAGAGTTGAAAATGAACCCGCTCGCGCGCGACCGGGCCGCTGATGACCAGGTAGCCGCCGAGGGCGGGGATGTAAGACATACCGCGTATGCCATTGCCGCCGAGGTCCAGCGTTTGCAAGGTGGCGGAGATGCGCGGCTTTGCGCCTGTCTCGAAGACCGCTGCGGGATTCTCGACGCGGGCGATGATGGCGCGCTTGTCCAGTAGCGGACTGCGCAAGCCAATCAGCAGGTGCTGCTGGTCGGGGGTGATCTCCAGTGCTTCGATATTGAGTCCGCCGCTGTTCTTCACGTCGCGTATCTCTGCGGCATGCGCCAGCTCGGGATGCGCCGCCTACAGCGCGGGCTTGAGCCCTTTAACCACGGTGGTGTCCACCACGCGCTCACCGGCTATGCGAAAGCGCACCAGCTTGTCGCGGGATTTTTTCTCGTCGCCGTCACCGTCGCGAGAATGCGATGTCAGCGCGTAGATAAATCCCGCGCGGTCGATGGCCAGCCCTTCCAGATCGTCCAGTTTCCAGAATTCATCGTCGCCCTGAAACAGCCCCGGGCCCAGCGACGTGCTGCGCACGCTGCCATCGGCGTTGAACGTGAACAGACTGAGCGGATGTTTCTTTTCGTCTTCAACCACCAGAAAGCGCCCGTCTGGAAGCTGCTGGACGGCGGAGGGTTCGTAGATGCCGGTAAGGGCGAGGAACACGAGCAGGTTGTTGAGCATCATGGTGGGCTTGCCTCCCGTACCCTGCATTCAGCTTCTGGCATGGCGAAGCAGCAGCAGGAGCCGTTTGTGGATGTTGATGATGCGCGGACCAAAGCGCCGCTTTGCTTTGGCGGATGTGGCATGCAGCGAACGGATGTCCTTGATCTTGTCGTAGATGCTCTCGATCAATGCATGGGTGGATTTGTCGGCCCAGGATGCCAGGTCCGTATTTTCCATGCCTTCATACAAGGGGATGTCTTTGCGCTTCACGGCATTAAAGTCAAAACCGCTTTCGTTCAGTCGATCGAAGACTGCGGTAGAGAACTTGGGGATGATTTCCTCGGGCGCTATGCCGTCTTCGACCGCCCGAAAGCACAGTCGCGAATTCTCCTTGAGCTCTTCGATCAACGCCCGCACTTCGCCTTTGGTCTGCTTGCGCAAGTCTGCAAACCAGTGCATCGCTTTTGCAGCAGTGGTGATGAGGCTCAGGACTGGGGAGATGGTTTCGAGCATGACTTGATCAAGCGTTAGCGTCTCTTCGGCCAGCGCCCCGGATTACGTGCATCATGTAATACAGCCAATACATGCACGAGATCATCCCGCAACGCATAAAACAAACCAAAAGGAAATCGAGGAAGGAGCGCGCGACGGACTCCTGATAGTACTTCTGCATACAGCAATGGCGCCTGCTCCAACCTTCTCAGTTGCAACTCGATGGCTGCAATGAATTCGCCGCCCAGACCAGGGCTTTGAGATTCATACCATTCCCGGGTTTCGCCGATCTCGCGCAACGCTCGCGCAGAGAATTTCAGGCGGTACGCCATGAGCCGTCATTGAGGCACAATTTCACCTGATCCCATGAGTAGCCTGCTTCAGGGTTTGCTTCGAATTCCGCCAAGCGCGCTTCGAGTTCAGCCTTCAACTCCGGTGAAATAGTCACAGCCTCGGGAACCGCTGCAACGCTGTCCCAAATCAACTCAACCAGCCGGATACGCTCCTGTACCGGAAGTTCAAGAATGTCGGCGATGGAAATATTGTTCATGGCTGGCATTGTAATCCTATTTCGGGAAAGAGAAATTCCTCCAGGCGCCATCAGCCCTTGATGGTTTTTCCCACTGCCATGATGCGCGCTTCGCGCACCTTGTCAGCAATCAGATTCTTGTCAGCACAGGCGCGCGCAATGTCTCCTGCGTTCACCGCTTGCGCGGCTCTGGCGCATTCCATCAGGTAGCCGGACTGCGGATAGGCATCGTCCTCGTGCCCGGGCCGCCCGTGAGCGTCGGATTCGCAAGCCAGCAGAATCTGCGCAAAGCGTTCCGGCTTGCGCCACAAATCGCAGTTGTCGAACAGCTTGACGATGGTGTCGGCGCGCAGTTCTTTGGCGCGGTGCACGTTGCCGTGGTGCTTCGCCACCAGCAGGGCCAGGTCACGGCATTCGCCGGGCACGCGCAGGCGTTCGCACACGACTTTGAGGTGTTCGACGCTGCGCATTTCGTGGCCGATGTGGCGCGGCAGGATGTCGGCGGGGGTGTTGCCTTTGCCGAGGTCGTGGCCCAGTGCGGCGAAGCGCACTTCCAGCGGGTAGTTGTGTTTGGCGGTGTCGTCCAGCACCAGCATGGCGTGGATGCCGCAGTCGATTTCGGGGTGGTATTGCGGAGGTTGCGGTACGCCGAACAGGGCGTCGACTTCCGGCAATATTTTCTTCAGCGCGCCGCATTCGCGCAGCGTGGTGAAGAAGCGCGAGGGGTGTTTTTCCATGAGACCGCGCGCGAGTTCCTGCCATACGCGTTCGGCAACGAGTGCATCCACTTCGCCGTTGTCCACCATGTTTCGCATGAGCTGCAATGTTTCGGGCGCGAAGGTGAAGCCGAAGCGGGCCGCGAAGCGCGCGCCGCGCAGGATGCGCACCGGATCTTCGGCGAAGGCATCGCTGACGTGGCGCAGGATGCCCGCCTTGAGGTCGGCCTGGCCGTTGTAGGGGTCGATGAGCTTGCCGTCGGCACCCTGTGCGATGGCGTTGACGGTGAAGTCGCGGCGCATCAGGTCCTGCTCCAGCGTTACTTCCGGCGTGGCGTAAACGGTGAAGCCTTTGTAGCCCTGCGCGACTTTGCGTTCGGTGCGCGCCAGCGCATATTCCTCGTGCGTATCGGGATGCAGGAACACGGGAAAGTCGCTGCCCACGGGTTTGAATCCGCGCGCTTCCATTTCTTCGGGCGTGCTGCCGACCACGACCCAGTCATGGTCCTGCACGGGCAGGCCGAGCAGCTTGTCGCGCACGGCGCCGCCCACGCAGTAGACTTGAAGTGTTGAGTGACTCACAGAACGCTCCCCCAACCCGCCCCGGGGCGGGAGAAATCAAACGCAGGATTCATTGTCTTCATTTTTCATCTCGGTACGACTTCCGGTTCTTCGGGTTCTCGCCTTCTATGATACCGAGCCGCTGCTTGAGCGGCTGCATTGGTTGCCCAAAAAGCATGGAGTAATAGCTCGTATTGCTCATCACTTTTTTCACGTAATCGCGCGTCTCGTCGTAGGGAATGCTTTCCACATAAATCGCGCCCTCCAGCGATTGTGTGCCGCGCCATTGCTTCGCCCTGTTCGGGCCCGCGTTGTAGGCGGCGGAGGCCAGCACCGGATTATTGTCGAACTGGTGGGAGACTGTCTTCATGTAATACGTGCCCAGTTTGATGTTCACATCCAGTTGGTGGATAAGTCCTTTGCGGTAACTTTTCATGCCGATTTGTCTGGCCACCCATTGTGCCGTGGCCGGCATGATTTGCATCAGTCCGGCGGCGCCCACAACGGAACTTGCCCGGCTTACAAAGCGGCTTTCCTGGCGCATGAGGCCGTATACCCAGGCCTCTTCCAGGCCGTGTTTCTGCAGATTTTCCTGCAGCGCTTCGCGATACGGCGCGGGGTAGCGCAGGTTAAAGTCGTGCACTTGCACGGTCCGGTCGGCCGCGTAAATGGAACGGTCGTGCAGCTCGTTGCGTCGCGCTACTTCGGCCGCGATCAGCAGTTGCCTGTCATCCATTTTGCGTGTTGCCCACGCCCATTCCCTGGCTGCTTCGGTGCGCAAGTCCATGTTGTATAGCAGCAGGGTACGCTGTATGCCCGGCAGCGCCTGCATGGCTTCTATTTCGTCTTCCTCCGGCCTGTAGCTCGCCGTCAGTATTTCCGCTCCTGGCGGTGCGCCCAGTTCTTCGGCAGCCAGTTGGCCGTAGAAGTTGTATTCGCGGCTCAACTCGGCATACAGGGCATCCGCTTCCGAGGGGCGTCCCAACACCTTCAAGGCGCGCGCTTTCCAATAGCGCCACACGCCTTCTTTCTGTTGCTCGGGCGGCATGGCGTTGATGCTCTCCCACACTTCACGCCAGTTGTTGGCGCGCAAAGCGGCACGCGTGCGCCATGCCATTTGCCGGGTATTCAGCGCCGCATCGCCTGCCGCCGCAAACCAGGCCAGTGCGCGCTCATCCTGCGCCTGCGCGCCGGCGTATCCCTGCCAGCTGAAGAAATAGCGCTGCTCGGCTTCGGAAAAGTATTTTCCGATTTGCTCCCAGCGCGTATAGGCCAGTTGCGGCGATTGCCTGGACAAACGCTGCAGGGCGAACAGCGCCGCCACGCGTTTGCCCGCGCCCGCATTTTCAAAATTGGTTTTGTCCAGATAGCGGCGCGGATTGCTCGCGGCCCGGCTGATCTCATCTGCCGGAAATATCTGCGACTTGGGCAGTTTCTTGATGAGTTGCTTGGCCAGGGTGGCGTTGCCGCTCTCCAGCGCCAGGCGCATGCGCTGCCACACATCTGCTTCGCTGATGACGCCCTGTTTCAGCGCTTCTTCGAACAGCGGCGCGCAACTTTCCGGCATTTCTTCGCTGCGGAACCACATTTTGCGCGCGGTTTGCAGCGCTCCTTCTGCATCGCTTTTCATACGCAGTTGCTGCGAATAGCAGACCAGCTCGTCGTCTGCGGTCAGCAGGCGCGAATACTCTTCGGCGAATTCTTCCCAGCTTTCACGCTTGGCCAGATATTTAAGCCAGTCGCCGCGAAATTGGTCGACAACCGGGCTTTCGTCGGTGCGTGCAAGAAATGCCTTGATCTGCGGCGCCGCTTGCGCGCCCAAGCGCAGACGCAACTGGTAATAGGTGACATACGGCTCCAGCGGTGTGTCCTTGAGACGCTCCGCCGCCGCATCCAGACGTGAAGCATTGCCGACGCGCAAAGCTTCGCGGGCGGCAAGGAATTCACTATCTTGGTCGGCCAGCGCACATACGGGCAGCGCCAGCAGCAGGAGCAAAACGAATTTCATGGGAGGACTCGGGATCGACTGGAGGAAGAATAGCACAGTGCGTTTGGCGGCAGTTCGTGCAACGGCCCCGAACAGGGCGCAGGATAAGGCTTGCGGCGACGGCAGCCCCTGCTGCGGGGCTGCTCGTCGCCTTGCTAAATCAAGGTTGATATTTGTTCATTTTTTCCAGGAAGGCCTCAATGTCCACATGCGCCAATTCCGGGGGAAAATCGGTATGCCGGTTGCTGCCAGCGGGGAGTTCGCTGACCTGCGACAGTTGCGGATTCCATTCCGCGCACTTTGCTGCTTCGCCATAGTCGTCGGTCGTTTCTGCTTCGCGTTCGACCTCGTAGCCGCTTATGTTCATCGTAGTTGCCATGGCACACCTCCTAGTCCCGGAGCATCGACGTGCCCCTGTAAGTACTGTATCGGCTCAGGCGCGGGAAAGCTTAGAACGAACCAGTTCGATGTGGCTGCGCAGTTCGTACAAATGGCTGGAAAAGGCCACCGGCAAACGCAAGTGATTGACCTTGTTCTCAATAGCGTCCAATTCCTTGCGAAAGGTCGCGAGTTCCGGCGGTTGCTGCGCATCGCGCAACTGCATTTCCAGGAAGCGCAGCTCCCCATACAGCCTGTGAATACGCGATTTCACCAGCCAGCTGTAGGCGGCCGGTGCAATACGGCTCAGGGGAATAGCGAGTGCTAGCAACGGCAGGATGATGATGAGCACGCGGCTGACGAAAGTGGCCGCCCAGAACGGCAGGTAGCGGTCTAGGAAAGGCGGACCGGATTCGTAGAAGTGCGCGGCCTGACTGCTCATTTCGAAATCCGTGTCCTTGTCGGAGGGAAAATCGTGGTCTTTTTGCAGCATGCCCGCACCGCCATGCACGCGCGTGAGCACCTTGAGCACCAGATACACCAGCGCCGGATGCATGGATTCGCGCGCCACCAGCGTGACAGTGGGCGCCAACAAATCCGCTTTGCGCGGCGGGATGTTGGATTCCAGGCTCAATGCGCCCTGCGGCAAGACCAGATGGTGCAGGAAGTTGAACTGGCGCGAATACGCCTCGGCCTCGTTCAGATCGAGCAGCGCCACCCCGGGCAGGGCCGCGACTTCCTCGATCAGCGGCGAGGTGGGCACGCCGGAAAGAAAGATCACATCCGCCACGTTGTGGCGCAGTGCCTCTTTGGCGTCGTCCTCGCCGATTTCGTAAAAGGTGCTGTTGTGCGCATTCACGCCGGCCGCATGCAAAATCTTCTGTGACAGGATGTTCGTGCCGCTGCCCGTCCTGCCGACCGCGATGCGCTTGCCTTTCAGGGCCGAAACCAGCTCGATGCGGCGTTGCTCCCGGCTGAATATCCACAACGGCTCGTAATACAGGCTGCCCAGCGATACCAGCCCGACTGTGGGCTCGGACGCCGCCACGCCGCCCGGCACAAATGCCATGTCCACGCCCGTTCCTGCGTCGCGCAATTCGCCGAGACTGGACAGCGGGCCTTCGGATTCGCGGATTTCGAGCTCAATACCCTCCTGCCCGAGCAACTCCCGGTACAGATGTGCATAGGCCTGGTAGTTGCCGTCTTCCTTGCTGATGGAAATAACGATTTTTTTGGGCGGAGCAGGATCGATCAGCCAATAGCCGAGGATGGCAATGAGCAGCAAAGCGACAAGATAGGGCAACGCCGCCTTGAATGCCTCCAGCGGCAAGGACACGCGCGTGTCGGCCAGTTCTTCTTCGCTGTAAGGTCTTTTTTTCATCGTCATTTGAGATGAAGTGACTGGTGCGCCCGGCGGGAGTCGAACCCACGACCCTTGGCTTCGGAAACCAATACTCTATCCAGCTGAGCTACGGGCGCTTTGAACGGCGCGCAGTATAGCGTTTTTTGCGGCCTGCCACGCATCCCGGCGAAAACAATACGTCGGCCCGGCCCGCGCCGGACGCTGCAAAAAATGCTATCGTGCACGCCATGAATTTCGCCAATCCCAGCTCAAAAGCCATCTGCGAACTATTGCGCAAAGTGCATACCATCGCCGTTGTGGGTTTGTCTCCCAATGCGGCGCGGCCCAGCTTCGGCGTGGCGCGGGCCATGCAGGGTTTCGGCTATCGCATTCTCCCGGTTCGCCCTCTGGTCAAAGAGGTATTGGGCGAAATCGCCTATCCCGACCTGGAAAGCCTGCCCGAGGTTCCGGACATCGTGGATGTGTTTCGCGCCTCCGAGCATGTGCCCGCCATCGTGGACAGTTGCATCAAGCTCGGCGTCAAAAACCTCTGGCTGCAGGACGGTGTGGTGCACGACGAAGCTGCACTGCGCGCCCGACAGGCCGGGATCACCGTGGTGATGGATCGCTGCATATACCGCGATTACACGCAATTATGTAGTGAAAACGCATGAACAAGCCGCGCTGCACCTGGTGCGGAGACTCGGAGTTGTACCAGACTTATCACGACACCGAATGGGGTGTACCGCTGCACGACGACAAAGCCCTGTTCGAATTCCTGATCCTGGAAGGCGCACAAGCCGGCCTGAGCTGGATTACCATCCTGAAAAAGCGCGAAAACTACCGCGCCGCTTTCGACGATTTCGATGCCGCTCGCATTGCCCGCTATGGCGCGGGTAAAATAGCGTCGCTGTTGCAGGATGCGGGCATTGTGCGCAACCGGTTGAAGGTGGCGGCCGCCGTGACCAATGCGCAGAAGTTCCTGGAAGTGCAGTCCGAGTTCGGCAGCTTTGACAAATTCATCTGGCAGTTTGTCGACGGCAAACCCAAACAGAACGCGTGGCGCAGCCTGGCGCAAATTCCCGCCAGCACGAAGGAATCGGATGCGATGAGCAAGGAACTGAAACGGCGCGGGTTCAAGTTCGTCGGCAGCACCATTTGCTACGCGCACATGCAGGCGACCGGCATGGTTAACGACCACACGACCGATTGCTTCAGATATAAAGAGCTAACGAAATGACCATTAAATTCACCAAAATGCACGGCGCAGGCAACGATTTCGTGGTGCTCGACGGCGTGCGCCAGTCTATCGGCCTGTCGCCCGAACAACTGCGCTTCATCGCCGACCGCCATTTCGGCATCGGCTGCGACCAGATATTGCTGGTGGAAAAGTCGCCGCGCGAAGAGGCCGATTTCCGCTATCGCATTTTCAATGCAGACGGCAGCGAAGTGGAACAATGCGGCAACGGCGCGCGCTGCTTTGTGCGTTTCGTGCACGACCAGAAGCTTACGAGCAAACGCGAAATCGTGGTGGAAACCAAAAGCGGCCTGATCTCTCCCAGCCTGAACGATGACGGGCGCGTCACCGTTAATATGGGCGCACCCATTTTCGATCCGTCGCAGATCCCGTTCGTCAGCGACAGCCATGAAGTGGTCCAGCCGCTGCAGCTTGCGAACGAAACGATCCAGATCACTGCCGTGTCCATGGGCAACCCGCACGCCGTGCAGGTCGTCGCGGACATCGAGTCGGCGCCCGTTGCCGCCCAGGGCCCGCAAATCGAGCGCCATCCGCGTTTCCCCAAGCGCGTGAACGCGGGTTACATGCAGATCGTGGATCGCGAACACATCCGCCTGCGCGTTTTCGAGCGCGGTTCCGGCGAAACACTTTCCTGCGGCTCGGGCGCATGCGCGGCGGTGGTTACCGGTATCCGCCGTAAACTGCTGGACAACACCGTGCATGTCGCCACGCGCGGCGGCACACTGACCATCACCTGGGCCGGCGAACGTTCGCCCGTGATGATGACCGGGCCGGCCATCACGGTATTCGAGGGCGAGATCAACTTATAAGAGGCGACGGTCGCCTCTAGAAATTCAAAGTTCTAAGCAAGGCAAGGCGCGCGCAAAAAATTGCGACGCAGCATATAGTGAATATGTAAGGAGTAATTTTTTGTGAGCAACGCAGTATTGCGACGAAATTTGGATTTTTAGAGGTGAACGAATGAGAGCAGAAGACGTAGCACAATACTTGCAGGACAACCCGCTGTTCTTTGAAGAGCATGCGGAGATGCTGTCGCAGATCAATTTGCCGCATCCGCACGGCGGCCGCACCATTTCGCTTTCCGAGCGCCAACTACTGACGTTGCGCGAACGCGTGAAGGAGCTGGAAAAGAAACTGCACGAACTGTTGCAGTTCGCCAAGGAGAATGACGCGCTGCAACTGCAAGTGCACAAATTCAACTGCGCGCTGTTCGGCCCGCACGACCGCGCCACGCTGCAGAGCCTGACCGTGCACAATATGCGCGACATTTTCGCCATCCCGCATGTGGCACTGCACTTGTGGAAAGACGAGCCGCCCAGTCCGGAAGTGCTGGCTTTTGCCGACCAGCACCCGCAGCCGGTCTGCACGCATCACGCCGTGCACGATACGTTACCCTGGTTCGGCGACGCGGCCGAGCATCTGCATTCGTTCGCCTATTTGCCGTTGCGCGCGCACGGCCAGACCATAGGCCTGCTCATCCTGGCCAGCGAAGACAAGCAACGCTTCTACCCCGAGATGGGTACGCTGTTCCTGCAACGCATTGCGGAAACACTGGGCAGCGCGTTCAACCTGCATGTGTGATGCCCGCCGCTGAACAAGTACCCGCCACACTGCAAGGCTACCTTGCCTACCTGCATAACGAGCGCAATTACTCCCCGCTGACTGCCGAGAACTACGCGCGCGACATCCGTCGCCTGCTGGCACTCGCCGGGGAAACCCCGTTACCCGACCTGAAAAGCCACCACATCCGCCGCTACATCGCGCAACTGCACGGCAACGGTCTTGGCGGACGTTCGCTGGCGCGCGTGCTCTCCGCCTGGCGCGGTTTTTACGGCTACCTGATGCGCGACCACGGCTGCAAAAGCAACCCCTGCGTCGGCCTGCGCGCCCCCAAGGCGCCCAAGACCTTGCCGCATGCGTTGTCCCCCGATGAAGCGGTGAAGCTGGTCGAGATGCCCGTGGTGACGCCGCTGGACGCGCGCGACAAGGCGATGTTCGAGTTGCTCTATTCTTCCGGTTTGCGGCTGGCCGAACTGGTCAGCCTTGATCCCATTGACATGGATTACGCCGACGCCTCGGTGCGCGTCACCGGCAAAGGCAACAAGACGCGCATCGTGCCGCTGGGCAGCCATGCCATAGACGCACTGCAAGCGTGGATGAAGGTGCGCGATCAGATCGCCAAGCCTGACGAGAAGGCGCTCTTCGTCGGAAAGAAGGGCGAACGCATCTCGCCGCGCACGGTGCAGTTGCAACTCAGGCAACGCGGTATCACACAGGGCATCGCCAGCGGTGTGCACCCCCACCTGCTGCGCCACTCCTTCGCCACACATGTGCTGCAATCTTCCGGCGATTTGCGTGCCGTGCAAGAAATGTTGGGACACGCGAGTATTTCGACCACACAGGTCTATACTCACCTCGATTTCCAGTACCTCTCCAAAATCTACGACGGTGCGCATCCGCGTGCCAAAAAGAAAACATGACCAATCCAAAACAAAAATCCCATTCGACCCCGCACCGCCCCTCACAAGGCGGCATCGACTTTCGCAACCGCGTGAAGCGCGACAAACAAAAACCCGCCGCATCTGCGCCCAAAGCCGCCGCGCCCGTTCGCACCGGAAACCCGATGGGACGCCCCTGCATCGTCCTCAAGGCGGAGCGCGACAAATCACTGCTGCGCCGCCATCCGTGGGTGTTCTCCGGTGCGGTGGAGTGCATAGACGGCAAACCGGCCAGCGGCGACACCGTGGCAATACGTGATGCGGACGGCAAGTTTCTGGCATGGGCGGCCTACAACGCCGCCTCGCAGATCACCGCGAGGGTCTGGTCCTGGATCGAGGCGGATGTTGTCGACAAGGCGTTCTTCCGAAACCGTATCGCCAACGCATTGGCAGCGCGCCGCACCCTTGGACTTGAAAGCAACGGCAATGGCATGCGCCTCATCCACGGCGAATCCGACGGATTGCCGGGCCTCATCGTGGACCAATACGGCAACGTGCTGGTCATGCAACTCGGCAGCGCCGGCCCTGAACACTGGCGCGAAACCATCGCCGAGATCCTGCAGGAACTGTGTTCGCCCGTTTGCATCTACGAGCGCTCGGATTCCGACGGGCGCGAACTGGAAGGACTGCCTGCGCGTAATGGCATAGTACGCGGCACGCTGCCGGAGAAAGTCGAAGTAGCCGAAAACGGCATACGCTTTGGCGTGGATGTGGCCGCCGGACAGAAGACCGGTTTCTATCTCGACCAGCGCGACAACCGCGCGCTGACCGGCACGCTGACCGACGGCCGCGACGTGCTCAACTGCTTCTGCTACACCGGCGGATTTTCGCTGTATGCCCTGCGCGGCGGGGCGAAGTCGGTGCTGTCCATCGACTCTTCGCAGGAAGCGCTGCAGCTCGCGCAAACCAATGCGGACCTGAACGGCCTCGATGCATCGAAAGCCGAATGGCAATGTGCCGACGTGTTCGAAGCGTTGCGCAAACTGCGTGACCAGAACCGCAAGTTCGATTTGATTGTTCTCGATCCGCCCAAGTTCGCCCCCACCGCCGCCTTCGCCGAAAAGGCCTCGCGCGCTTACAAAGATATCAACCTGCTGGGGTTCAAATTGCTGCGTCCGGGCGGTTTGCTGTTCACCTACTCCTGCTCCGGCGGCATCAGCGACGATCTGTTCCAGAAGATCATTGCCGGGGCTGCACTGGATGCGGGCGTGGATGCGCAGATCGTGAAGAAGCTGCACGCAGCGCCGGATCATCCGGTGCTGCTGAGTTTTCCCGAGGGGGCTTACTTAAAGGGGTTGGTGTTGCGGGTAGCGGGCTGAACGCCCGCACCGGAGTCTATTGCTGCTTGATGACTTCCAAACCGGCCTGCTCCCAGGCATTGGTTCCACCCTGCACGTTGACCGCTTGGGTAAAGCCGGCTTCCTGCAAAAGTGCGACCGCCTTGGCCGAGCGACGGCCGGAGCGGCAAATCACCGCGACCGGCTTGTCTTTGTAAGCCTCGATCTCTTTCAAACGCAGGCCTACTTCGCCCAAGGGAATCAGCTTCGCGCTCGACGCATGGATGGCCGCAAATTCGGAAGGTTCGCGCACATCCAGCAGCAGTGCTCCCTGGCTGGTCACCATGTTATGTGCCTGCTTCACGTCCACACCCTGACTGGCAGACAATTGTTGCGACAGCAGCGCAAATCCCAACAATGCGGCTGCACCGATCATTAATTTCGTTTTCATAGAGACCTCAAGCCAGACGGTGAGCAGGGAACCCGCTACGCACCCACCCCATCATCCCGCCGCGCAGGTTGTACACGTTGGAGAACCCCTGCTGCTGCATGAACATGCAGGCCTGTGCCGAGCGCGCGCCGCTGTGGCAAACCATCACCAGTTTTTCTTCGCGCGAGAATTCGTGGATCTTGGCAGGCAGCACGCTCAGCGGCAGGGCTTCTGCTTTTGGCACGGTTCCATGCGCGATTTCCGACATCTGACGCACATCGATGACGCGAAAACCGTGGTCGGGTGTGCTCACCCATTTATCCAGTTCAATTGCGTCGATTTCTTTTACGTTCATACCAAACATGTTGGGGCTCCTCGTTTAATAGTGCTTGCATATTAGCATATTCTAATATGATGGCAAACTCATGATGGGGGTAGGGGTGATATGGGTTGGGAGGTAAATATGGGGATGCTGACTCAAAGGCCGTTCGCCCTGAGCCTGTCGAAGGGTCGCCGCAAAGCGGCGTGCAACCTGAAGCGTGTAGGGTGGGCACGTTTCTGTCCCCGCAAGGGGGAGGCCGACGAGTACCCAACGGCTGTGCCGTTACCCGTTCGCACTGCCCACGCGGATTCTTAAAACAAACCCAACACCGTCGGGGGTAGCCCGACGGTATGGTGCCATTCATTCATGCTTCGACAGGCTCAGCACGAACGGCATTAGTTACGCCAACGCCAACAAAACCAAGCCCACTCCCGCCGGCATCGCCTGCACCCAAAGTATCCTGATATTCGCCGTCATCGCTCCATACACCCCGGCCACCACCACACACCAGAGGAAGAATTTCTGCACGTCAACGTAGCCGGCGAACAATCCCCAGATCAACCCCGCCGCCAGAAACCCGTTATACAAACCCTGATTCGCCGCCAGCACCCTGCTCGCTGCGGCAAATTCTTTGGTCAGGCCGAACGTGCGCAGGCCTGCGGGTTTTTCCCACAGGAACATTTCCAGCACGAGGATGTAGACGTGGATGAGTGCGACGATGCCGACAGCGATGTTGGCGGCATCGCGCATTAGTGCAGGCTCACGAAGGGTTTGAAGCCGAGTCTGGCTTCGAATTTGCTCGCGGCGTTGCGCGCTTCGTTCGCGTTCTGGTACGGGCCGTAGTGCACGCGGGTCAGGCCTTCTTTTTCATACAGCGAGAAGCGCTTGCCGCTGTCGCCCATTTCTTCACGCATTCTGACGAGAAAGCTTTCCGCACCTTGCGCCGATTTGAATGCCCCGAACTGCAGAAAGACCTGGCCTGTCGGTGTGCCGGAGGTTTCGACAGGCATGGCGGACGCTGCCGCGATGGGCGCAACCGAAATCGGCTCGACGGTGACGCCAGCCGGCTCGATGGCGGAAATCATCGGGGCGTTGCTGTCGACTGCAATGCTTTCGACGATGACTTCGGCGCTGCCCTGGTTGATGTAGCCGAGCTTGTGCGCGGCGACGTAGGAGAGGTCCATGATGCGGCTGTGCAGGAAGGGGCCGCGGTCGTTGACGCGCACGATGACGGATTTGCCGGTGGCGACGCTGGTGACTTTGGCATAGCTGGGGATGGGCAGCGTGGGATGCGCGGCGGTCATGGCGTACATGTCGTATATCTCGCCGATGGAGGTGCGCTGGCCGTGAAATTTCTTCCCGTACCAGGATGCGCTACCGCGCTCTTTGTAGCTGCCGGTTGTCTGCAGCGGGGTGTAGGTTTTACCCAGCGCGGAGTAGGGACGGTTGGCATAGCGATGCAGAGGTTCCGCCCTGGGCACGGCATCGGGAATGCTGTCGAGATTCGACGGCGTGTCCGCGCCGGGACCGTCGCCCGCCAGGTAGCCGCCGCCGGACGGGGCGCGAGTGGATTTGGCGCCGGGGCCTGAGGCTGCATCCACAACGGGCGCAGCGCCCTGTTGCTTCGCGGTCGGTCCCTGCCCGGTGGCGCAGGCGCCCAGGACAAGCGCGGCAAATATCGGCAACAGCGTTTCTTTTTTCATCATTGGCTCCTGCTAAGTTTTAACGAGTTGCTTGTGCGTGTGGATACTCATCAGCATACCAAAGCCCAGCATCAGCGTGAGCAGAGATGTGCCGCCGTAGCTGATGAGCGGCAAAGGCACGCCCACCACGGGCAGGATGCCGCTGACCATGCCCATGTTGACGAAGGCATAGGTAAAGAAGGTAAGCGTGATGCTGCCCGCCATCAGGCGCGTGAAATAGGTTGAGGCGTTGGCAGTGATGATGAAGCCGCGACCGATTACCAGTCCATACAGGCCGAGCAGCAGCAGATTTCCAATCAGGCCGAATTCCTCGGACCAGACCGCGAAGACGAAGTCGGTGGTGCGCTCGGGCAGGAAGTCGAGGTGCGTCTGCGTGCCGTTCATGTAGCCCTTGCCGAGTATGCCACCGGAGCCGACGGCGATCATTCCCTGGATGGTATGGTAGCCCTTGCCCAGCGCGTCCTGCGATGGATCGAGCAGCATGAGGATGCGGTGGCGCTGGTAGTCGTGCAGCATTGACCACAGGAACGGCGCGCTGGCTGCAGCCGCCACCGACAAACCGATCATGATGCGCCAGGAGAGGCCGGCCAGGAACAGCACATAGAATCCGCTCGCCCAGATCAGGATGGAGGTACCGAGGTCGGGCTGGCGCACGATCAGCGCGACCGGAAGCAACAGCAGAATGGTCGCCACCACATAATTGCCCAGCCTCAGCGTCGCTTCGTGTTTTTCGAAGTACCACGCCATCATCAGCGGAATGGCGATCTTCATCAGCTCCGAGGGTTGTATGGTGGCCACGCCGATGTTGAGCCAGCGCCTCGCACCGTGACTGATCTCGCCGAACAGCGCAACGGCGATCAACAGCAGCATGCCGAGCACGTACATGGGCACGGCACTGCGCAGCAGCCAGTGCAACGGCATGTTGGCAACGATCCACAGCGCACCGAACGCGACCAGGAAGTTGACGAACTGCGCCAGCACGCGCATCCAGCTACCGTCGCTGGCGCTGTACATCAGCATCAGGCTGACGAAGGCAAACCCGCCGAGCCCGGCCAGCAGCACGGGGTCGAGGTGTTGCATGAAACGTTGTTTGAGTTTGGCCGCGTTCATTTCTAGTCGCTTTCCGCTCCGGCCTTTTCCGACACCTTTTGCAGGGGCTGCGGTATTTTGCCGAGCAAGTAATAATCCAGCACCTTGCGCGCGATGGGTGCGGCGGTGGAACCGCCGTGGCCGCCGTTTTCCGCCAGCACCGCCAGCGCAATGCGCGGTTTGTCTGCCGGCGCAAAGGCGATGAACCAGGCATGGTCGCGGTTGTATTCGGAGACTTTGCTTTCGTCGTATTTTTCGCCCTGCTTCATGGCGATCACCTGCGCCGTGCCGGTCTTGCCCGCCACGTGGTACTGCACGCCGTAGTTTGCACCCACCGCCGTGCCGCCGGGTTTGGTGACCGCTTCCATGGCGCTCTTCACCAACTTCATGTGGTCGGGCGGGATCTGCATGTCGAATAACTGTTTGCGCTCGGTTTGCACCGCCTCGCCGTTCGCGCGGCGCACTTCCTTGACCAGGTGCGGCTGAAATGCCACGCCGTCGTTGGCCAGGATGGCCGTGGCGAATGCCAGTTGCAGCGGCGTGACCAGATTGTAGCCCTGGCCGATTCCAGCCGAGACCGTGTCGCCCGGATACCATATCTGCTTATAGCGTTTCGCTTTCCATTCGGTCGAGGGCAGCAGGCCGCTGGATTCGCCATCCATGTCCAGGCCCGTTTTTTTCCCGAAACCAAAACGCGACAGATAACTGTGCATGTTGTCGATGCCCATCTCGGTCGCCAAGCCGTAGTAATAGGTGTCGCAGGAGACGACGATAGACTTGAACAGGTCCACGCTGCCGTGCCCGCCGGATTTCCAGTCGCGGTACTGGTGGCGGCTGCCGGGCAACATAAAGTAGCCGGGGTCACTGATGGTGCGCGCTGGCGAGCGGGTGCCGTAGTGCAGCCCCGCCAGCGCCAGGAACGGTTTGATGGTGGAACCGGGTGGATACTGTCCGCGCAACGCTCGGTTGTTGAGCGGCGTGTCGAGCGAGCCATTCAACTCGTCCCAGGTCTCGGTGTCGATGCCGTCGATGAACAGGCCCGGGTCATAGCCGGGTTTGCTGATGAAGGCCAGCACTTCGCCGCTGGTGGGGTCGATGGCGACCAGCGCGCCGCGATAGTCGCCGAACGCCTGCTCCGCCACTTCCTGCAACTTTGCATCCAGCGTCAGCATCAGGTTGCTGCCGGATTGCGGCGCGGTGCGCGACAACACGCGCACCGCGCGTCCGCCGGCATCCACTTCCACCTGTTCGAAGCCGGTCGTGCCGTGCAGCACTTCTTCATAACTCTGTTCGACACCGGTTTTGCCGATGTAGTCGGAGCCCAGATAATTGGAGGCGTCTTCGCGTTCCGCCAACTGGTCGATGTCCTTCTGGTTAATGCGCCCCACATAGCCGATCAAATGCGACGTCACGTCGGTGTAGGGATACTCGCGAAACAGGCGAGCCTTGATTTCCACGCCCGGAAAACGAAATTGCTGCGCCGAAACACGCGCCACTTCCTCGTCGCTCAACTGGCTGCGTATCGGCATCGTCCCCAGCGTCTGGCGCTCGGTCAGCAGCTTCTTGAAGCGCTTGATGTCCCGGGGAGTAATGTCGACCAGCGTGGCCAATTCGGCAATCAGCGCGTCCATATCCTTCACCTTGGAGGGCGCGATCTCCAGCGTGTAGCCGGAATAGTTCTGTGCCATCACCACGCCGTTGCGGTCCAGGATCAGGCCGCGATTCGGCACGATGGGCACGACGTAGATACGGTTGCTTTCCGCCAGCGTGTGGAAGTAGTCGTGGCGTACGACCTGCAGGTAGACGAAACGCAGCAGCAGGATAAACATCATCACCGCGACAAAGCCGAGGCACAACACCAATCGCAGACGGAAATAATAGATTTCGCGCTGATGGTTCTTCAGCTCGACGTAACGGTTCATCCTGGATACCGTGATTGAACGAGGTGGAGTGCGCGTTCATCGCAGTGCAGGGCAAGGCGCGACGACGAGGAATGGTTGTTCCATTCCAAGGAGGAGCAACGCCGCCATGCGCTGCGAGGGACGTGCAATCCGCCTCGTAGCGACTCACCCTGCAGACAAGCGGGGATGAAGCGCGAAGTCCCTTTTTGTTTACTTGCTTGCGTGATCATGGGAGCGGTCAATTGCGGTATCCAGGATTAGAGTTCGTTCGGGTCGTGGCGCGGACGGCGCATGGCTTGCAGCAACAGGGTCATCGGGACCCATAGCAGCGCCGATACTACGGCACCGAGAAAGTACTCCCACGCAATATAGCCGCGCACCTGCCAGTGCACGACGGCGTAGGCGGCGTAGCTAAGCAGCAGCAGCGGAAGTACGTGCAGGGCCTGCTGGCGCAGCTCGAACATCTGCACGCGGCGGTGCAGCACGATGCCGCCGAAGGCCAGCACCGTATAGGCCAGCGCATGCTGGCCGAACAGACTGGCATCCGCCACATCGGCGAAAATGCCGACCACCCAAGCGATGCCGATGCCGATGCGGTGCGGTTTGTGCGTGCACCAGTAGAGCAGCACCAGGGCCACAAAATCGGGGCGCAGCACCAGCGCCCAGCCGTGCCAGGGCAGCCAGTTGAGCATCACCGCCACAAACAGGCTGAATACGATGAAGCCCGTGTTTGCGGGCAGCAGAAACTCCTGATCCCTGGGTCCGTTATTGGCGATCACTGCTTTCTCCGGTTGAGCCGCTTCTTCGCGCGCTCGGGTTCGTCCTTCGTCTCAACCGTCTCCGGCCGTTCCGGCAGTTTGGGCAGGCCGGACACGATCAGCAACGCGCGGTGACGGTCGACGCCGGCCAGCGGCGCACAGGTGATGCGCGCAAACGGATAAGCCGGATCGCGTTCTATCTTGACGACTTTGGCCACCGGCAGGTTGGGCGGATATGTACCGTCGATGCCGGAAGTAACCAGCACGTCGCCGACTTCGATATCCGAGCTCACCGACATGTAGCGCAGGGCCATTTCGCCGATGTCGCCGGAGCCGAATACCACTGCGCGCAAACCGTTGCGCAAAAACTGTATCGGCACCGCGTGATCTTTGTCGGTGACCAGCGTGACTTCGGACAACCAGGGGTAGACGCGCGTGACCTGCCCCACCACTCCGAAGTCGTCCACCACCACCTGCCCCGCCACGACGTTGGCCTGCGATCCCTTGTTGATGATCAGTTTGCGCTTGAAGATATCGCGTTCGACATAGACGATCTCCGCCGTCTGCATCGGATAGTCGACCCGTTCTTTTAGTTCCTGCAGGATGCGCAACTGCGTGTTTTCAGACTGGATTGCGGCCAACTGTGCCAGCTGCGCCGCATCCGCGTCGTGTTGCTGGCGCAGTTGTGCGTTCTCCTCCTGCAATCTGCTTTGCGTCTCGAAATAAACGGAGATGCTCCCCACCACTTCGCCGGGTAGAGCGGTCAGACGCTGGAAAGGATAGATGATCACCGCAAGGACGTTGCGCGTGGACTCCAGGTACTGGTAGCGCGCATCAACGAACAGCAACAGCAGCGAGAGCGCGCAGAAGAAGACCAGTCGCGCGACCGGGCTCGGGCCGCGATTAAAAAATCGAAGGGTACGGGTGTCGTCCAAGGTACTGCCGTATGATCAATCGCTGGTGAAGATGTTGCTGAATTTATCCATGCGTTCGAGCGCCTTGCCGGAACCGCGCACCACACAAGTCAAAGGATCGTCGGCAATCACCACGGGCAGGCCGGTTTCTTCCATCAGCAGGCGGTCCAGATCGCGCAGCAGCGCGCCACCGCCGGTCAGCACCATGCCTTTGCTGGCGATGTCCGCGCCCAGTTCGGGCGGGGTCTGCTCCAGCGCGGTCTTCACGGCGCTGACAATATTGTTGAGCGGGTCGGTCAGGGCTTCCAGAATTTCGTTGCTGGAAATGGTGAAACTGCGCGGCACGCCTTCTGCCAGGTTGCGGCCGTTCACTTCCAGCTCGCGAACTTCGCTGCCGGGGAAAGCGGAACCAATTTCTTTCTTGATGTTCTCGGCGGTGCTCTCGCCGATCAACATGCCGTAGTTGCGGCGGATGTAGTTGATGATGGCTTCGTCGAACTTGTCGCCGCCGACGCGCACCGAGCCGGAATAAACAGCACCGCCCAGCGAGATCACGCCGACTTCCGTCGTGCCGCCGCCGATGTCGACTACCATGGAACCGGTTGCATCCTCGATCGGCAGATCGGCGCCGATTGCGGCGGCCATCGGCTCTTCAATCAGTTCCACGCGGCGCGCACCGGCACCATAGGCGGACTCGCGAATGGCACGGCGTTCAACCTGCGTCGAACCGCAGGGCACGCAAATCACAATGCGCGGGCTGGGTGTGAAGATGCTGGATTTGTGCACGCGGCGGATGAACTGCTTGAGCATTTGTTCGGTGACGGTGAAGTCGGCGATCACGCCGTCTTTCATCGGGCGAATGGCGGTGATGTTGCCGGGTGTGCGGCCCAGCATCTGTTTGGCCGCGAGACCGACTTGCTGGATAACTTTCTTGCCGTTCGGGCCGCCTTCCTGACGGATGGCCACGACGGACGGCTCGTTCAGAACGATACCTTGTCCGCGCAACCAGATCAGTGTGTTCGCCGTACCGAGGTCAATCGCGAGGTCGTTGGAAAAATAGCCGTTGAAATAACTAAACATGTCAGGTCCTGAAAGGTAGAAGGTGTGCGCCGAATAAGCAGTTTATGATACCCTATCGCGCCTGATTTGATAAAGATTTAAACCAGTTTATGCCCCTAAGTTTAGCCGATGTCGAAAAAGTCGCCCGCCTTGCACGGCTGGCGATGAACGACCAGGAACTCCAAGCCGCCCAAGCCCAGCTGTCCAACATTTTCGGCCTCATCGCCGAAATGCAGGCAGTCGATACCAAAGGCATAGAACCCATGTCCCACGCGCAGGATGTAGCGCAGCGCCTGCGCGAGGACAAAGTCACCGAATCCAACCAGAGAGAAGCCTTCCAGGCCGTTGCGCCGCAAGTGGAAAACGGTTTGTATCTGGTTCCACAGGTCATCGAGTAAGCGCCATGATCCATTCCAGCCTCACACAAATGGGCGCGGCCCTGCGCGCCAAGAAGATTTCCAGCGTCGAACTGACGCAAACCTATCTTGAGCGCATCGCTCAGCTAAACCCCACACTCAACGCCTTTATCACGCTCCGGCCGGAAACCTCGCTGGAACAGGCGCGGGCTGCGGATGAACGCCTGGCTGCGGGTTCGGCCGAAGCGCTGACCGGCATCCCTATCGCGCAGAAGGATATTTTCTGCGCCCAGGGCTGGCTCACCACCTGCGGCTCGAAGATGCTGCACAACTTCGTTTCCCCCTACGATGCGCATGTCATCTCGCAATTCAACAAGGCAGGCGCAATCAACCTCGGCAAAACCAACATGGACGAGTTCGCCATGGGTTCGTCGAACGAGACCTCGCATTACGGTCCGGTGAAAAACCCGTGGGACACCGCACGCGTACCCGGCGGTTCCTCCGGCGGCACGGCGGCGGCCGTGGCGGCGCGTTTGTGCGCGGCGGCAACCGGCACAGATACCGGCGGCTCTATCCGCCAACCTGCCGCGCTATGCGGTATTTCGGGCCTGAAACCGACTTACGGCGTGGTGTCGCGCTACGGCATGATTGCTTTCGCTTCCAGTCTCGATCAGGCCGGGCCGATGGGACGCAATGCGGAAGACCTCGCGCTGCTGCTCAACACCATGGCCGGCTTCGATGAACGCGATTCGACTTCGCTGCAGCGCGACAAGGAAGACTACACACGCGACTTGAACAAGCCGCTGACCGGCCTGCGCATCGGCCTGCCCAAGGAATTCTTCGCCGACGGCATGGGCAGCGACGTGGCCAAGGCGATCGACGCCGCCATTGGGGAATACAAGAAACTGGGCGCGACCGTCGTCGACATCAGCCTCCCGAACTCCAAACTGTCCGTACCGGTGTATTACGTGCTGGCCCCGGCGGAAGCGTCGAGCAACCTGTCGCGCTTCGACGGCGTGCGCTACGGCTACCGCGCACCGGACTACACCGACCTCGCCGACATGTACGAAAAGAGCCGCGCGCAGGGTTTCGGCGCGGAAGTGAAGCGCCGCATCATGATAGGCACCTACGTGCTAAGCCACGGCTACTACGACGCCTATTATCTGCAGGCGCAAAAGATCCGCCGCCTGATCGCGCAGGACTTCACCGAAGCGTACAAGCAATGCGACGTGATCATGGGGCCGACTTCGCCTTCCACCGCGTTCAAGCTGGGCGAAAAAGGCGACGATCCGGTGCAGATGTATTTGTCCGACATTTACACCATCGCGGTCAACCTGGCCGGCCTGCCCGGCATGTCAATCCCCTGCGGCTTCGGCGCGAACGACATGCCGGTTGGGCTGCAGATCATCGGCAACTATTTCGACGAAGCGCGCATGCTCAACGTCGCCCACCAATTCCAACAGGCAACCGACTGGCACAGCCGCGCGCCACAACTCTGAGGTAACTATGAAAATCACCAAGTTCACCGGCGTTCCCGCACTCAAGAGACAGCTCGACCGTAATCCCGTGTATGGCGCGGTGCGCAACATCGACGACCTGCACACTTTCATGGAACACCACGTCTACTCGGTATGGGACTTCATGTCGCTGCTCAAGTACCTGCAGCGCGACATGGCTCCGACCGCCATGCCCTGGATGCCCACCGGCGATGCCGCCGTCACTTCGGCACAGCGCTTCATCAACGAAATCGTGGTCGGCGAAGAGACCGACGACGGCTTGCCGGATGCCAAGGGCAACCCCACCTTCATCAGCCATTTCGACCTGTACATCGGCGCGATGGAAGAAGTGGGTGCCGACACGGCACCCGTGAAAGCCTTCCTCAAGTCTGTGCAGCGCAACGGCATCGAGAAGGCGCTGAAGATCGCCAAGATCCCCGAGCCCGCGCGCCAGTTCATGCAGACGACGTTCGGTTTCATCGGCACGGAGAAGACGCATATCGTGGCGGCCGCTTTCGCGCTGGGTCGCGAACAGGTCATTCCCGGCATGTTCCGCGCCCTGCTGGCCGACATGAACATCAGCAAGCGCAAAGCACCGCTGTTCTACTACTACCTCGAACGCCACATCCACCTCGATGACGAACTGCACGGCCCGCTCTCGCTCAAGTTGCTGAGCCACCTGTGCAAGGGCAGCGACACCAAACTGCGCGCTGCATCGCAAGCCGGACGCGACGCCATCGAGGCACGCATTGCGTTCTGGAACGGCGTAAACGCCGCGCTGCCGTCCACCGTCAAAGCGAAAGCACGGAGCAAAAAGTAATGCAATGGGAAATCGTCATCGGGCTGGAAGTTCACACCCAGCTCTCGACCAGCACCAAGATATTTTCCGGTGCCTCGACCGCATTCGGTGCCGAACCCAACACGCAGGCCGACGCGGTGAGCATCGCGTTGCCCGGCGTGCTGCCGGTGCTGAACAAGGGCGCGGTTGAACGCGCGATCAAGTTCGGCCTGGCCACCGGTTCGCACATCGCCAATCGCTCGGTGTTTGCGCGCAAGAATTATTTTTATCCCGACCTGCCCAAGGGCTACCAGATCAGCCAGTTCGATCTGCCCGTGGTGGGACAAGGCGCGCTGACCATCCAGGTCGAGCCGCTGTCAGGCAATGCCAAACCTTATGAAAAGACGGTGCGCATCACGCGCGCACACCTGGAAGAAGACGCCGGCAAGTCGGTACACGGCGATTCACAGGGCGTGACCGGCATCGACCTGAACCGCGCCGGCACTCCGCTGCTGGAGATTGTGTCTGAGCCGGACATGAGTTCAGCCGCCGAAGCCGTGGCCTATGCCAAGGCACTGCACACGTTGGTGCGCTGGATAGGCATCTGCGACGGCAACATGCAGGAAGGTTCGTTCCGCTGCGACGTGAACGTGTCGGTGCGCAAACCCGGGCAGCCGCTGGGCACGCGCCGCGAGATCAAGAATCTGAACTCGTTCAAGTTCATGCAGCAGGCCATCGACTACGAAGTGCAATGGCAAATCGACACGATTGAAAACGGCGGCAAGGTGCATCAGGCCACCATCCTGTTCAATCCCGATACCGGCGAAACGCGTGCCATGCGCAGCAAGGAAGATGCGCACGACTACCGCTATTTCCCCGATCCAGATTTGTTGCCGCTGGAGATTTCAAACGAGTGGATTGAACAAGTGCGCAGTACTTTGCCGGAATTGCCACAGGCCAAGCAGGCGCGCTATGTGAATGATCTCGGCCTGTCCGCTTACGACGCAAGCATCCTGACTTCATCGCGTGAAATGGCGGACTTCTTTGAGACAGCGCTAAACCCCTCCTCAATCCTCCCCTTGTCAGGGGAGGAAGCCGTGCGCTCCTCCCCTGACAAGGGGAGGCTGGGAGGGGTTGAAGCCAAGTTGTGCGCCAACTGGATCATCGGCGAAGTCAGCGCGCAACTCAACCGCGACGGCCTGGACATGACGCAATGCCCGATCACCGCGCAGCAACTCGGCGGCATGCTGGCGCGCATCGCCGACGGCACAATCTCCAACTCCGGTGCGAAAGAAGTGTTCCGCACCATGTGGGCAGAGGGCGGCGAAGCGGATGCGATCATCGAAGCCAAGGGTTTGAAGCAGGTTTCGGATTCCGGCGCGATCGAAGCGCTGGTGGACGAGATCATCGCGGGCAATGCCGACAAGGTCGCGGAATACCGCAGCGGCAAGGACAAGCTGTTCGGCTTCTTCGTCGGCCTCGCCATGAAGGCCAGCAAGGGCAAGGCCAACCCGGCGCAGTTGAACGATATTCTGAAGAAGAAGCTGGAAGGTTGATGGGAGTGCCGGCGTCTCGCCGGCATTAGTGCAAAAACAGCCGGCGAGACGCCGGCGCTCCCAAACTACTCTGTATTTCCCCGCGCCTTGTGCGGCGCCTTGGCGAACAGCCGGTCGTACAGCCAACGCGGCAAGCGCTTCAACACCCATCCCACCACCCCCATCTGCCAGGGCACCACGGCGAACGCCGAACCGCGCTTGATAACGCGCGCCATGCGTCTCGCCGCATCGTTCGCATCCAGAATGAACGGCATCGGGTAGGTGTTGATGTCGGTCATCGGCGTTTTGATATAGCCGGGGCACAGCGTCACCACTTTCACGCCACTGCCGTACATCTCCACGCGCAGACTTTCCAGATAGGTGATCGCAGCCGCTTTGGACGACGAATACGCGCCCGAACCGGGCAGGCCGCGAAAGCCGGCCACGCTTGCGATGCCGACCAGCGTTCCGCGATTGGCTTCGCGCATGGGCACCAGAAACGGCTGGAAGGTTTTCACCATGCCGAGCACGTTGATGTCCATCACATTCTGGAACACTTCCTCGTCTTCAACGTATTCGGTCAGCGTGCCGCGGCTCACACCCGCATTGGCGATGACAATGTCGGGCACGCCGACGCGCGCCATGAAGTCAGCAGCAGCTTGCTGGATGGCAGCGGCATCGCGCACGTCCAGCGCGTAACAAAAAACTCTGTCTGGAAATTCGGCCGCGAGAACTTGCAACAGGTCGCGGCGACGGGCAAAGGCGGCGACGATGGCGCCGCGCTCAAGATAAAGGCGCGCGAGGGCAAGACCGATGCCGCTCGACGCGCCCGAAATGACAACTTTCATTAGCGCTTGCTGCGTTCCTTCCGGGCAATCCTGATCACTTCGTCCAGCGCACGGATAGTGTCTTCCGGATGCAGTCCGGTGATGATGTACTTGCCATCGACCGCGATGGTCGGTGTGCCCATGACCCTGAAGCCGGTCACCAGTTGATTGCTACGGTTCAGCTTGCTTTGGATGGAGAAAGAGTTATAGGCGGCGCTGAACTTCGCCCGATCTACGCCATTTTTCGCCACGAAAGCGGTGATCTTGGCTTCATCTCTCAGGTCGACACCCATCCTGTGCATCGCGTTGAAGAACGCAGGATGCAGCCGCTTGATCTCACCCATGGATTCCAGCGCGTAGTACGCGCGCGCCATGGGTTCCAGCGACTCACGGAAAATGACCGGCACTATCTGAAGTTCGACATCACCAGGTTTGCTCTTTTCCCACAGGGCCAACGGGCCGTGCAGGTCATCGCAGTGCGAGCATTCATAAAAAAAGAACTCGATCACCTCAATCTTGTTGCCGCTGCTTACAGGTTGCGGCTGGCTCAACACCTTGTAGCCGTCCCCGGCTTGCGCATAGCTCGCGCATAACAATGCAAACACTGCAAAAAGTTGCCTGATCATTCTCATGCTCTTCTCCTCTGCGAGTTACTGGGCGCGTAGGTGGGTGGCGATGATGCCGTTCTGCTTCAATGCCGAAATGGTCTTGGCGGCTTCCCCGTCGCTGAACGGGCCCAGGCGCACGCGATGCCACACGCCTTTGTCCGGGATGGCAGCTTCCTGGATATTGGCCTCGAAGCCTGAGAACGCCAGCTTGGCTTTAAGTTTCTCGGCATCGCCCACGTTCTGAAACGAGCCGGCCTGCACAAAATACAGGTCCTTGGGCGCGGGCGCCGTTGCAACGACTTGCGGTTTCTCTCTGGGCTTGGGCGCGGGTTTCTGCGTTGTTCTGCGCCCCGCACCGTCGGATTTGTCGGTCAGTTCCCTGTAAAACTCGTATTGGATTTTGGGTTCAGCCACGGCCGAAGCCGGAAGCGGTGCCGTGACTGCGGGCGCGCTTGCCGGAAGCGCCGCAACTTGCGCTGCAACCTTGGCCTGCTCCTTGTTGGTAAAGGACGATTTCTTGTTCAGTACATACCATGCAACGCCGCCTGCCGCCGTGATGCCGAGCACCATACCGATGAAGACGCCCGCAACTACCTTGCCTTTATCTCCGCTCATGTCATTTCCTTTTGTCTTGTGCTGCTTACATCTTTTCCGGCGCGCTCACACCGAGCAGCGCCAATCCGTTCTTGATCACCTGCGCCACGGCGGCGATCAACGCCAGCCGCGCCAGCTTGAGTTTCTCGTCCTCGACCAGGAAGCGCGAGGCATTATAGTAGCTGTGAAAATCGGCTGCCAATTCTTTGAGGTAGAAAGCAACCAGATGCGGAGCAAGGTCTTCCGCCGCAGTCTCTATCACCTGCGGATAGTCGATCATGCGCTGCAGCAAAGCGGTTTCGTAGTCGCTATCCAGCACCCCGACATCGGCATTCAGCAGCGCTGTGCGCTCGCCGCCCCACTGCGCCAGCACCGTGCTGATACGGGCATGCGCGTACTGGATGTAATACACCGGGTTGTCGTTGCTTTGCGATTTCGCAAGGTCGATATCGAACACCAGTTGCGAATCGGGATGGCGCGCGGCGAGGAAATAGCGCGTTGCATCGCAGCCCACTTCGTCGATCAGGTCGCGTAGCGTGACGTAGCTGCCTGCACGTTTGGATATCTTCACTTCTTCGCCGTTCTTCAGCACCGTCACCATCTGGTGCAGCACATAGTCCGGCCAGCCCTTGGGAATGCCCGCATCCAGCGCCTGCAGACCGGCGCGCACGCGCGTGATGGTGGAATGGTGATCGGAACCCTGCTCGTTGATGACGCGCACAAAACCGCGTTTCCACTTTTCCAGGTGATAGGCCACGTCCGGCACGAAGTAGGTATAGCCGCCCTCGCTCTTGCGCATCACGCGGTCCTTGTCGTCGCCGAAATCGGTGGTGCGCAGCCACAGCGCGTTGTCCTGCTCGTAAGTATGGCCGCTGGCGATAAGCCGCTTCACCGTTTCGTCCACTTTACCTTCGGTGTAAAGCGCCGACTCCAGCGAGAACACGTCGAATTCCACCTGGAAGGCGCGCAGATCCAGGTCCTGCTCGCGGCGCAGATAGGCCACGGCGAAATGGCGGATGGCTTCGGCGTCATCCGCATCGCCCTTGCCCACCGTATGGTGATCGTCTGCTTCGACGGGCTCTTTCGCCATGTAGGCTTTGGCGACATCCAGAATGTAATCGCCGCGATAGCCCGATTCCGGCCAGGAAGGATCGTCCGGCGTGATGCCCTTGCAGCGCAGTTGCACCGACAGCGTGAGGTTGTCGATCTGCGCGCCCGCGTCGTTGTAATAGAACTCGCGCGTCACATTCCAGCCTGCCGCGTGCAGTACGTTGCACAGGCAATCGCCCACTGCAGCGCCGCGCCCGTGGCCAACATGGAGAGGGCCTGTAGGATTGGCGGAGACGAACTCCACACCCACCTTGCGCCCGGCACCCACATGCACATGGCCATAGCCAGCGCCTGCCTGCAACACCCCGTGCACCACGTCCTGCTTGGCGGCGGTAGTGATGAACACGTTGATGAAGCCCGCACCCGCAATCTCCACTTTTTCGATGACTTCGGATTTGGGCAAGGCCGCAATCAGCGCATTCGCGATATCGCGCGGCGATTTGCGCAGCGGCTTGGCCAGCTGCATCGCCAGGTTGCAGGCGTAATCGCCATGCGAGGCTTGTTTGGGTCGTTCGATCAAAACGGTCGCTCCTTCGTACTCGGGGGCGACGGCACGCAAGGCTTGCGCGAACAGATCGGTCAGATGGGATTTGAAATTCAGGACTGCGGACATTGCTTTTACGCCTTCAAAAGAGGCGCGGATTATAGCATTCGGGACAGCGGGATTGCCTGCGCTTGCTGTCTGGCAGGTCGCCGGACGGCTTGGCGAATCCCATTATCCCGGCGCAGGCGTAGGGGCGGACGCTTTGGCGACTTTGTCAGTCGTGGAAGCGCTTGTTGTGCGTTTGAAGGTAGAGTGCGGCATTGCCGTACGCCACCGGGAAATGTGACCACCGTTGCGAAGCTTCCTGGAATCCGGGCGAGGCGGGATTTTGCTCGTACAGATTGGTAGTCGGCTTGGCCGACAGGATATCGAATGCCACCGGGGTCTTGCGTGCGACAAACATGTAGTTATCCACCAGCACGCCCCGCTCCCCGGTACCGGTAAACTGGAATTCGAACGCAACCCGCGTGCTGTCGAATTTCGTATCGAGCAGGTCGCGGCCCAGCGTCGTATTGCGATAGCCTATTCCCACCAGCGAGGCGATTGTCGGCATTACATCGACTTGCTGCGCCCAATGATCGACCCGGCGCGGAGCGACATGCTTGGGAGCATAGATCAACAACGGCGTGTGTCCCTGCGTTATGGCCAGCTCTTCCCAGGAGCGCGGCAGGTGCGGACCGGTGTGACCGATGATGCCGTGATCGCCGATGAAGGCGAAAATCGTGTTGTCGAAATATTTTTCCTTGCGTGCCGCCTGCATGAACTGCCCGATACACCAATCCAGGTAGGCGAAGCCGCGATATTCGTCCAGGGAAATGAATCCCTGCTCCTGCATTTCCTTATCCGAGGGCGTGCGCGTCACGAACGCTTTCATATCTTCGGCGGGAATGGTGTACGGCCGGTGATTACTGCCGGTCTGGATGATGGCGAAGAAGGGCTTGGTCTGCGCGCGAAACTCCTCGTTTGCTTCCAGAAAAAGATTCTTGTCGGACACGCCCCACACATCCTCCACCGGCGCCCGCAGCCGGTTCTGCTCGTAAATGTCGATGCCGTCGATATTGGCCGTCAGCACGCCGCGCACGTTGGCCCACGAGGTGCTGCCGCCGATGTAGTAGTATTTTTTGTAGTCCTTGAACTCGTTAACGATTGACTGCTGGCTCACGGCCGCAGGATTGCGCGATGCGGTCGAAAACTGCGACACATCGGGGATGCCTGTCACGGTCGCGAATACGCCTCTGGCGGTATGCGCATGCGCGCTCATCATGCGCGTAAACAGCAACCCGTCTTTGGCCAGTTCGTCGAAGGAAGGAGTTGCCCCCATGGGACTGCCGAGCGCGCCCACCTTGTGGCCGGCGAACGATTCCAGCAGCACGACCACCACGTTCAGCGGCGGCTTGCCCGCAGCTGAAGCTTTCGGAGCCACGGTCCGCATGAAGGAAATCGGCTCTCCGGGCTTTAGCGGCGGCAAGCCCACGAAAGCGCGTATTGCATCCGCGTCCGCCCGCATCTGGTTTTCATCGAGGCTTTGCTCGCGGAATACCCAGGTGTCGTACAAGTTGTGCAGCGGATTGAGGGAGGACTGCTGGGCAAACACGTTTTGCAGCACCACCGTGTCGCTCCAGCGCAAAGGGTACTGCGAGAACTTGCCATGAATGAGGAAAATGGCGAAAAACACCACCAGCGTTTCCGCTCCGATGATCTTCCACCTGCGTCCCGCAGGTGGCTGCTCCTTAGTTGCCCATGTCCACATGGGCGCAAAAATCAGGTGGCACAGTAACAGCCACAACAGCAAGCCCAGTGCGATCCACACCACCGGGTAGGATTGCCACACCATCGAACCTGCCTCACCGGCGTCGCGCGCCAGCGACAGCATGGTGGAGGAAAGGCGCTTGGTCAGATAGCTGTAATAGCCGGCGTCCATGATGACACCCAGCGCCCAGACTGTGCTTGCCAGCATCCAGTAAGCCCACCATGCGCGACGCTGCCGCGGCGGGCGCAGGTATTTGCCCAGCAACGGCAGACTGGCGAGCGCCCAGGCCGCCGCCACCGCGACCAGTGACACGCGCATGTCGAAGCGGGCGCCCATCCACAGCGCTTCCAGCCAGTCGCGGCCGGATATGCCCGGATCGGCCGGCATGAACCACAACATGAAAGTTACGCGCGCCAACATGCCCGCGAGAAACAGGACGGCAGCCATAAGTATGGCAATGCGCAGGTGTGCGCGAATGGGGATTCTGATCATGGAGTATGAATTCTTCGAATTACTGATGGGGACTTACCGTAAGTTCTCTGACGTAGTGTGCTGTTCCCGGTTTTCCGGGTGCACGCATTATAGGCTACGCCACCTCCAAATAAACCATAGCGGCATACAGGCTATTTGCATTGCGGACAGCTCTTTTCGATGGCGCCACAGATGCCGGTTTGCGTCATCGATCAGACAAATGGGATTTGTAATTCAAGACAGATGCCATGAAGCAACACCTTTTGAAAGGCGCTGATATTAGCATTTGAAGGCAACCGGATAGATCAATCCCCGAGGAATTTGGAAACCGCGTCCAGCACTTCATTCGACCAGGACCACATGAATGAATGCCCCATCTCAAACACCCTGAGTTGCGCCCCGGGTATGTGTTGCGCGAGATACTCGCCATGCGCCAGTGGTAAAAGCGCGTCGTACCGGCCGTGAATGATCAGGGTTGGCGCCCGGATGTGCCCGACGGCTTCGAGGCGGTCCGGCGAAGCCGCCACTGCAAAGGCATGATGAAACGGGGCCGCCCCGGCGGGAGCACGTTGAGCTGCCCGACGCAGCGCCCGGGTGAGTTCATCCCGCGGGAACGGCCTGTTGCCGCCGTAGGTGATCGCCCATCCCTGAATCAGGTTTTCTTCGATTTGCTCGGCTGTCTGCGGCGGACTGGCAGCGGTATCCGCTATGTAATCCAGCACTTTCCTTTCCGGGCGCGGGAGCTGGAAGCTTCCCGCATCCTGCCCCATGGTCGCTGCCATATAGGGACGCTGATCGGCCGTGCTCGAAATCAATACCAGCTTGTTCACGATGTCCGGATATTTGATGGCCAGCAACTGCGCGATGTATCCACCCATTGAGAGGCCGACAATCGCAGCCTGCGCTATCCCATAGCCCCGAAGCACAGCCATGGCATCCTGCGCGAGGACATCCAGGTCATACGGGTGCAGTTGAAAATCGACCGTCGCGGATTTTCCGGTATCGCGATGATCGTAGCGTATGACATAGAAACCCGCATGGGCCAGGTCGTCGCAAAAGTCATCCGGCCAGAATATCCCCTGGTTCATGGCGCCCATGATCAGCAGTACGGGGAAGCCGGCGGCATTTCCAAACGCCTCCGTCCACAGGTTCAAGCCATCCTCGGTAGTGATGAATTTTTCCATTTCGAAAATACACCAGACTCAGGAAGCAGATGCCCCGGGCTCCGCAATTTTCCCGCCGTCGGGGCTTTGCATCGGCAGCACCACCCTGAATACGGTGCCTTTGCCAACTTCGCTGCGCACTTCTATCCTGCCGCCGTGCTTTTTCACGATGCTGTAGGACAGCGACAAACCCAGCCCTGTCCCCTGGCCTACCGGCTTGGTCGTGAAAAATGGGTCGAAAATACGCTTCAAATTCCCGGGCTCAATGCCGCAACCTGTGTCCTCGACTTCGACCCAGACGTTTTCCTTTTCCTGCCCCGTGCGTATCGTGATGCGGCCATGCTCCTTGATCGCCTGCGCAGCGTTCATGAGCAGGTTCATGAACACCTGATTGATCTGCATGGGAATGCACTCGATGTCGGGCAGCCCCGCGTATTCCTTCACGACTTCCGCCTTGTACTTGAGCTCGTTCCACACCACGTTGAGCGTGCTGTCCATTCCCCGCTCGATGTTAGACCACAGCTTCGCGGATTCGCCCACATGCGAAAAATCCTTCAGGTCCAGCACGATGCGCTTCACGCGCTGCAGGCCGCCTATCGATTCGGACATGAGTTTGCCGATGTCGTTGCGCACGTACGCGACATCCAACTTTTTCTTGAGCGCGGCGATCTCCGCTTGTGTTGCCGCAGTCAATTCATTTTCGCGCTGCTCGTACGCGGACAAAACCCTGAACAGACTGTCGACATACTCCTGCAGAGTTTGCATGTTGGAGTTCACGTAGCCCACCGGATTGTTGATCTCGTGCGCCACGCCAGCCGCCAGTTGGCCGATGGAGGCCATTTTTTCCGATTGCAGCAGTTGCGTATGCGCTTCGGCAAGCTGTTTGATGAGCTCTTCCTGCTGCGCTTTCTCAACCAGTAAAGCCGAATTCGCCGACTGCAAATCGGCGGTGCGTTCGCGCACCTTGACCTCCAGTTGGTCGCGGGAATCGCGCAATGCCTGCTCGGCCTGCGTGCGCTTGGTCACATCGCGAAAACTCGTCACCCGCCCGACGATCCGGTCACCCAGCCTCTGCGGGGCGGAATAACGTTCGATGTCGGTTCCGTCCTTGAGATGCAGCGTGTCGAAAGCGATCAACTCGGGATGGCCGAACAGATGCTTCACCTTGTCCACAAATTCCTGCCGATCCATCACTTGATTGGCTGCACATTCGAGCACTTCCTCGTCGCGACCGTCGGCGACCAGCTCCGGCGGGATGTGCCAAATGTCGATAAAGCGCTGGTTGACGGCGGTAATGCGCCGATGGTTGTCCAGTACCAGGATACCGTCGGCCGTGGCCTCAAGCGCGGCGCGCAGCAGGGATGCTGACTTGGCCTTGCGCAATTCCGTGTGTTTGCGCACCCGCAAGAAAAGCAACGTGCCGCCTGTGACCGAAATGACCAGGGCGCCCGGCGCCAGGATCAACAGGAACAATTTCAGTCTTTCTATCCCGAAATCCGCCACAGCCGGAAGAAATCTAGTGACACTGATTTCCAGGGTTTCATCGGTGATGGACTTGCTGGAGATCAGCAGAGGCCGGTTTTCCCGGTCAAACTGCTGCACCGGCGGAAATTGCCCTCTATCCCACGGCGTAATGGCCAGTGGCGGAAACTCGGTACGCTTGTAGCGGGCCAGCCGCTCGGCTTCGGACAACTGCGCGATCCCGGTCCCGGGAAGGGCGCGCATTTCCAGAGAAGCATCCCGCGCAAGAATGATGACACCGTGTTCGTCGGCAAGGAATGCGTCTGTGTGATTCACCCATTGATGCAGCCTGGAGAGATCCATTTTGGCGACCGCCACGCCGACAAAGCGGCCGTCGAGCACAATCGGCGCACTGAAATACAGGCCGGGAATATTGGTCAACCGCCCCATGGCGTACTGGCGCCCGGGCTTCCCCTCCCGTGCCAAAAGGAAATATTCGCGATCGGCATAATTGGTGCCGACGAAACTTTCGGGTGTGTCCGCATTGCTGGAGGCAATGCAATCGCCCGCGGCATTGGCGATCCAAACCACATCTCCCCCGAAAGTCTTGCGTACTTGATCCAGGTACTTGTCGATATCCCGCAGCAGGGAATTGTTAGACCATATCTCTTTGCGTTTGGCTGCCGGGAGCCCGGAAGGCACGGTGCTGCCGAAGCGCAACATGGCGGGCCGGATCAAATCGTCCTTGGCAACCAGCTCCGGGATTTCATGCAGGTAGTCCAGGCCGAGGTCGATAGACTGGGCGGTGCTGCCGACCAGCGTCTGCAGGTCGGCGGCTTCTCTCCGGATGTGTTCACGGGTATGCGTCTTCAGGACTGCATCGGCAATGAACCAGGACAACACAGCCCACAACAGCAACATCGCGCCGGATTTGGCAAGCAGCGAGAAAAAACGTTTACGAATTTCTTCTTCTGACATGAAGACTCCCGTGAATGCGGGACTGGATGAAGCAGCAGGCCCGATAGCTCAGCGAAGTGCATGTTACTGCGGGGAACGGCAACCGTGCCGCCCCCCGCCTCTTCAATCCGCCGACGGCAAACGGACGGTGTACTGCCCCGATTTCTCGTCGCGCACCAGCACCACCAGTTTGTTGCGTTGCGCATCTTCCATCAGCTCCTTGAAGGAGCGGTAGCCATAATAGGATTCGTTGAAACCCGGCCTGCGCCGCTGCATGGTGGGCTTGACCATGGAACCCCACAGCTTTTCATCCGAACCGCGTTCCGAAATCAGGCCCTCCACGGTTTCGACCAGGAAGTCCATCGCCTCCTGTTTCTTGTCTTCCTCGCCCTTGGGCTCGGCCGGTTTCGCTGCGTCGGCTTTGGCCTTGGGCGGCGCTTTCTTGGCGGCCTGTTTCTTCTTCGCTTCCTGCACTCGCACCAGGTCGTCGTAGAAAATGAACTCGTCGCAGTTGGCACTCAGCAGATCGGAAGTGGAATCCTTCACCCCGATGCCGATCACGTACTTGTTGTTCTCGCGCAGCTTGGAAACCAGCGGCGAAAAATCCGAATCGCCGCTGATGATGACGAAAGTGTCGATATGGGCTTTGGTATAGCAGAGGTCGAGCGCATCCACGACCATGCGAATGTCGGCGGAATTTTTGCCGCTTTGCCTCACATGCGGGATTTCGATCAGTTCAAAAGCGGCTTCGTGCATGGTCGCCTTGAATTCCTTGTAGCGCTCCCAGTCGCAATAGGCCTTCTTGACGACGATGCCGCCTTTCAGCAGCAGGCGTTCCAGCACCTTCTTGATGTCGAACTGCGCGTACTTGGCATCGCGCACGCCCAGTGCCACGTTCTCGAAATCGCAGAACAGCGCCATGTTGGTAATTTCGGGTTGGTTTGCCATGTGCATTTCTCCTCTGTCCGAATTGAACCTAGAAACCTCAGTTGACCGCTCCACTTGGAACGCATGATATTGATCTGACCAATAATTTCTATATATCCACGCTCACCGTTTGGGTGGGTCGCTACTGCACGTATTGCGCGTCCCTCGCGGCGCATCGCGGCGTTGCTCCTCCTCGGAATGGACCGACCATTCCTCGTCGTCGCGCCTTGCCCTGCACCGCGATGAACGCACACTACATGCCGTCCAACTGAGGTTTCCAGGTTGAATTGCCGGGTAGCGCAAACGGCTTTATATCACTTTCCGGAACTGCCGGATGCCGGGCCGCTCAGTCCAGGCTCTGCCGTGCATAGACGACAAACGGAAACTGCACCAGTTCGAACAGCCGATCCGTCCCGCGCTGAAATGCGGTCGTGTGCTTGCGTCCGCCGTAGATGCCATCCGCCAGCAGTCGCGAGAGATTGAGGCTGAGACCGACATAGGCGTCGCGATGGCGTACTCCGGGGCTGTCGTAGCCGCGCGTACCGTAGCCGACCGCGACCTCGACATAGCGCAGAAAGCCGTTTTCACGCAGCGCAGCAAAACCGTCCGCCTTGACCACGAGCAAGTACCTTTGCGCGGAATAGTCTCCGAAAGGATCAAACTCTGCAGAACCCGGCGAGCGATGGTAGTGAAGGCGGAAATCCAGCTTGTCGTCCAAATCGGGATGCGTTTCGAGCGCATACCCGAAAACCGCACCGACGGCATTGACAAGTGCATCCTGCGAACTGAATTTCCAGTTGCGCGAATATCCGTCCACCACCTCGATCCCCGTAAAGACTCCCAGCGTCGACCAGAACGCAAGCGAAACCGCAGCCGCGCGGCTGTTGCCCGCCGCCTCGAACAACGGCGTAAGCAAACGCACTCCCGCGTAATTACTGTACAGGTGTCCGAGTTTATCGGCGCCGCCAAAAGCGGTGCCGGAGCCGAGCCAGCCTTCGTTGACCGTATCGAATCCGCCACCGAAGCCCGCCCCCCACCATTTGTTTGCGCCGTAAACTGCGACCAGCGATGTGCCGCCGCCGATGATCAGGCTGTTGCGCATTTGCAGGTTCGGATGCGGGTTGTCATGCGGCGCTTCGGCGCTGCTCGCTGGAACTGCGGTCGCGACTGAAATTGTCCGGAAAGGAGTGCCGACGTCGTTCGCCTGCAATAACACATCCGCAGTCGCGAATTGCATCGGAAAAACACAGGAAGCAGCCAGCAACATGCTGCACAGGCCGCAGCGGAGAGGTTCTGGAATTAGCTGGCGTATCGCTGATATCGCACCCTCGTCGCGTGGTCGGCAGGGCATGGCATTCCTCCCTCTTCAATCGCGAAGCGCTTGTCTGGATGTTGCAGTCACGCGCAGACCCCGAACAGCCGCGCGGACCTTCCGGAATTGCCGAACCCGGCAAGGCAATCAGAAACTGGTGCAGTTGAAAAAGCCGCGATGCCCCACGCAGGTTGTGGTTGTCGGGCGAGTGCGATAACGCTCGTCGTCATGCGCGCGAAAGCGCAGGATGCAATCGCGCCACGGGTCGGTGTCTTTGGAGTAGCCCATTTTTTCGCATGCCGGAGAGTAGACAGCGATCATTTCCTCCACTTCCGCCTGCGCAGCGGCCGCGCGCTCGGCTTGCGTCATGCAGCCGGGTATTGCTACAAGCATAAGTATCGTCAGGATATAGCGCAACATGATGCCTCCTTTTCGGGAGTCGCGAGGGGATGCTGCGACTGGCTAGATGACTTTCCCCGGATTCATCAACCCATGCGGGTCCAGTGTCTCTTTGATGGCTCGCATCAGCTCAAGTTCCAGCGCACCCTTATAGTGCGCGATGTCATCGCGCTTGAACTGGCCCACGCCATGCTCGGCCGCGATGCTGCCTTCGAACCCGGCCGTGATGTCGTGAACAATGCGCCGCACTTCTTGCTCGTACTGGCGGATGAAATCCTTGTTGTGCGCGGCATCCGGCATGGAGGCGTTGTAGTGAATGTTGCCGTCGCCCATGTGGCCGAAGGCGACGATGCGGACGCCGGGGAAAGCCGCGCGCAGCGCAGCGTCCGCCTTGGTGAGGAATTCCGCCACGCGGCTCAGCGGCACCGAAACATCATGCTTGATGCTGATGCCCTCGGCCTTCTGCGCATCGGCCACGTTCTTGCGCAGCCGCCACCAGCGTTCGGCGTATTCCTTGTCGGCACTCACTTCAAACTCGGCAATGCCGGGGCCGAACGATTCGAGCGCGGCGCGCAGGGCGCCATCCAGTGGTGCGGGCAACACATCGGTGAGGCGCGTGACGATCAGCCATTCATATTTCTGCGCGAAGGGTTCCTGCGTGTCGGGTGTGTGCTTTAGCACCAGATCGAGACTGGTGCGCGAGATGAATTCGAAAGCGTCGATGGTGTCGCCGCAACGCGCGCGCAAATGCGCCAGCAGCGCCACCGCCACAGCCGGATCGCGCACCGCGATACAGGCCACCGCCATCGACTTGGGCAACGGATAGAGTTTCACCACAGCGGCGGTGATGATGCCCAGCGTGCCCTCGGCGCCGATGAAAAGCTGTTTGAGATCGTAGCCGGTGTTGTCCTTGCGCAAGCTGCGCAGGCCATCCCAAATGCGCCCGTCGGGCAGCACCACTTCCAGCCCGAGCACCAGGTTACGCGCAGTGCCGTAGCGCAGCACATTGATGCCGCCCGCATTGGTGGAAAGGTTGCCGCCGATTTCGCAGTGCGGCGCGATGGCGGTCAACCCCAACGGGAACAACCGGTCCGCTGCTTCCGGCGCCGCATACAACGATTCAAGCTTGCAGCCCGCCTCGACGGTCATGGTGTAGTTGGTGGCATCCAGCGCTCGGATGCGGTTCATGCGCGAGAGATTGACCACGATCTGCGGAATCGCCCCCGCCAGCGGCACGGCGCCGCCGCACAAGCTGGTGTTGCCGCCCTGCGGCACGATGGAAATCTTGTTCGCGGCGCACAGCTTCACCACCGCGCTGACCTGCTGCGTGTCGGCAGGAAACACCACGGCGAGCGCCGGATTTGCATAGCGTCCGCGCCAGTCCTTGCCGTAGGGCGCGGCGTCAGCGCCGGTCAGCACGGCATCTGCGCCGGTAAGGGCGGCGAGGGATTCGAGGAATTGGGTATTGGTAGACATAGGACTCATTGCATGAAGGTTGAAGATATTGTAACCCTGCAGACAGAGGGGGGAGCCAACAGAGCACTGCAATTTTTCGCGTGGGCGAAATGCGGCGCAATTTGCGTACCGGCGAATCCCGCTATTTCCGCAGCTGCTGTCACCAGGTCAGTGATAATCCGGAATGAGCGCCGATTCAGACCGGAACAGAAAGCGTTTTTCAGCATCGTTCCAGACGTAATATTCCAGCATGCCCTCGGCAAAGCGCAGATCGCAATGGCCGGTCGTGAACAACCTGGCTTCGCCCGCCGGCAGCATCGGGTGAATATTGACAGACCCAGCACCTGCCTCAGGCACGCCTGGAATTGCGACGGAGGTTTGCGACGCGCAATCGGCAGAACCCTTCATACATTCTTCCGCCGCCACTCCCGCCCAGCAGCGGTCCACTAGCCTGTCATGGAACATCACTAATGCAACGCTGACGAACAATTCATTGGCTCCATTATTTCGCACGCGGTACGCATCCCCGTCGCGGGAGATATCCAGCATCTCGGGGACCGAAGCCGGCGCCACAAAGGGCAGTTTCGCCACTTGCCTGCTCACTTCCCCCACAGCGGCCAGCTGCATAGCTTGCCTGTCTTCGTCCAGTTTTCGGCTTTCGGCCTGCGCCTCCTTGCGCATCGGCAGGTATAACACGACAAACAGGAAGGTGATGGAGGCCAGCGCCACGATCAGACGACCGTTGCCTTTAATGGCTGTTGCAACCCGCGTCATCAACGTTGCACTCACACTAAAACCGAGAAAAAAGACAAAGATGGAGATCAGGATGAAGATCATTCCGCCCATGCTGTAATCGCCGGGAGGTATCGAATGCAAATACCAACGCGCAGCCCAGAAGCCGACACAAGAACTGGCAACCATGACGAACACATACCAAAACCGTGTCTGCGCGCCCTCATCCTCCTCATCGTTGATCTGGGCCAACTCATCGGCCAGACCCAGGAATCTTCCGATGAGGATTGAAACTACATTGAAACCGAGTAAGCGCACAATCCATCTAATTAGCATGGTAATGCCTCCCCCCTTCCCAACGCGACACCAGGTTGCTCTGCTTATCAGAAGCGGCAGCCACGTTCTGCCTGATACCGCCGCGCCTATGAAGATTATTTGCCATGCCACTCTTTTGGTTCGGCCTCATTGTCATCGCGTGCAGGTCGGACACGACATCGGCTGCACCGAGAACGAAGGATAACGGTTCGAGAGCGCCTTTTGACCGGATTGCAGAGTCAATCTCTGGTAGTGGACCAACCATTGATTGCCGCCATCTGAACCGCACAGGCTGGTGTTGCCGCCCTGCGGTACGATGGAGATGTTGTTCGCGGCGCACAGCTTCACCACCGCGCTGACCTGCTGCGTGTCGGCAGGAAACACCACGGCGAGCGCCGGATTTGCATAGCCTCCGCGCCAATCCTTGCAGTGTGGCGCCGCCGCCTCGCCCGTCAAAATGGCATCGCCGCCCGTAATGGCGGCGATGGCCTCAAGAAACTTCGCATCGGTGGTCATGGGGTTCATTCAGTGATTGCTTGCGCTCATTATAGCCCCGCCGAAATCAGGGCTATGATCATGCCAGTCACTTCAGGCAGCTCGGACAGGACAATGGCTGCGTAACGAACTCGGGATATTTTTTCGCGAGCGCTTTTTGAACCGTTGGCAATGCAAGTTGCTGGAGGGAGACGGACCATGTTTTGTTGCCGTCCGAATCGGTGCTGAGACCATATTTCGCAACATGACTGCCGATGAAAACAGCCTCGCCGGGCGCAAGCGTAAACGGCAAACCCGCCCTCGAGTCGGGCGAAATATCCGTTTGAGACAAAATTTCCGCGTCCTTGGGCGAATACATCAACCACGACGCGACCCTGTATTCTCCCGGTGGAAGCTGAATCATGCCAAATGCATCAGTCACGCTGTGCGGCATACCCGTTTCAACCCCAAAGGGCATGACATATTCTTCGGCGGTTGCAGTATTGACGATGCCCAGACCAAAGCCCGACCTGGCGGGATTCCAGTCCCGGCTGAACATGCCGGCAACGTAGCCGGAATCCGATGCGGGGGACTGGCTTGAATCCATGATAGGCTGGAAAAACATTTGATTACTTGCACATCCCGATAGCAACAGGACACACAGGGCTGCTGCACTACAAAGCAATTTTTTCATTTTCTTTCTCCTCGATATCCGTGATTGTGAATTGCAATCCAGGTTCGCAGGCCTTCGGAATTGCATCATCTTCAGCTTACTGCCAAAACTACCGCTAACCGCGCTCCTCGAATTTTACAGAATTGGAAGGGACCATAAGCCTGCCCTGAGATGTCGAAGGACGCAACGCATTGCACCAGAAACATCTGGCGCAATGCACGTTGTCCTTCGCAAACTCAGGAAAGCATTATTGCGCCAGAGCAAGCTTTGTTTGAAATAGTTATTCGAACACAGCCCCATTCACCCCGGGTTTAACTACGTTGCCATCACGAACTTTTCAGCCTTGGCACCACAAACCGGACAGGATTTTTCCGGCTTGCCCATTTCGATATACCCACAGAAGGGACAGAGATAGAAATCGGCCACCAGATCTTTTCCCTGCATGACAGCTTCCAGCGCCATCTTGTAGAGCTTGGCGTGGACTTCCTCGGCAGCGACAGCAAACTCGAACATCCTTTTTGCTTTGTGTCCTTCTGTGATCGCCTGCTTCAGCATGGGAGGGTACATCTCGCTGAATTCATGCGTCTCGCCGCTGATCGCAGCCTGAAGATTCTCTGCAGTAGAACCCACGCCATCCAGCGCTTTCAAGTGACCTTCAGCATGAATGCGCTCAGCTTCTGCCGTGAGACGGAATAGCTTGGCAATTGATGCAAAACCATCCTGTTCTGCCATTTTGGCAAAGGCGCGGTACTTTTGATTGGCCTGGCTCTCACCGGCAAAAGCCTCTTCAAGATTTTGATGTGTTGTAGGCATAGCGGTACTCCTTTTCAGTCAGCGATTGGAATTTAAATTATAGGAATTCGATATTACTCTTTTCGTTGGGTAACACGGGGACAAGTCTTGAGACGAAGCGCGATGAATCTACACCTGACCCTCGATTTTGCCGATGCTTTTACATCACACATCCGGCGCAATACCCGTTGGTTATTGCGCCCTACCGAGCTGTTGGCCTGAGCAAACCACTGCACGGCGTTCCACTTTTCAAAAACGGGATCACCAGTCAAAACCTCAAAACTCCATCGGATCCACATCCAACACCCAACGCAACTTGCTCGCCGGCATCTCATCCAATATCGGCTTCCACGCCCGCAAGAATTCCCCCAGCGCCTTGCGTTTGTCGCTCTGCACCAGCAGTTGCGCGCGATAGTGATTGGCGCGTTTAGGCATGGCCGCAGGCACGACGCCGTACACTTCCACCGGCATGTGCAGTTCCTGCGCTGCGCTGCGCGCCTGCTTGAGGAAGTTGTAGGCATCACTTTCCTGCTTGCCTTCCGCGCTCAGCAGCGCCTGATACACGAACGGCGGGAAGCCCGCCATCTGGCGCTCGGCGAGCAGGGTCTGCGCCCAGATTTCGTAGTCGTGCGCGCGCAGGGCTTGGAACAGCGGATGGTTGGGGAAGGCGGTTTGCACAATCACTTCGCCCGCCTTGTCGGCGCGCCCGGCGCGGCCGCCGACTTGCGTGAGCTGCGCAAAGAGTTTTTCCGAGGCACGGAAATCGGCGCTGTAGAGCGCACCGTCGGGACTGATGACGCCGACCAGCGTGAGGTTGGGGAAGTCGTGGCCTTTGGCCAGCATCTGCGTGCCTATCAATATGTCGGCTTCGCCATCGTGAATCTGTTTGCGCATGGCGCTCCACGCGCCTTTGTTGCGCGTGCTGTCGCGGTCCACGCGCAGGATGCGCGCTTCGGGGAAGCGAGTCTGCAATGTTTCTTCCAGACGCTGCGTGCCGATGCCGACCGGCTTGAGATCGGCATCGCCGCAGGTGGGGCAGGCATGCGGCACGCGCTGCTGCGCGCCGCAATGGTGGCAGCGCAGGCTGCGGTCTTTCTGGTGCAGGACGAGCTTGCCCGCGCAGTGCTTGCACTCGGACAGCCAGCCGCAGGCGGTGCACATCAGCACCGGCGCATAGCCGCGGCGGTTGATAAAGATGAGGCTTTGTTCCTTGCGTTGCAGGCGATTCTCCATCGCTGTAAGCAGTGGCTCACTCAGGCCGTCCCGCAGCGGCAGCACGGTGGTATCCATACAGCGCACGATGGGCAAAGTGGCGGGTTGCACGGCGCGCTGCTTGAGTTGCAGCAGGCGATAGCGCCCGCTTTTGGCGTTGTACCAGCTCACCAGCGAGGGCGTGGCGGAACCGAGCACGATTGGCACTCCGCGCTGGTTGGCGCGGAAGATGGCGACGTCGCGCGCCGAGTAGCGCAGGCCGTCCTGTTGCTTGAACGAGGAGTCGTGTTCTTCGTCCACCAATATCAGGCTCAGCTTGGGCAGCGGCGTGAACACGGAAAGGCGCGTGCCGAGCACGATGCGCGCCTCGCCGGATTGCGCCTTGAGCCAGTTCTGAGCGCGCTCGCCATCGGCCAGGCCGCTGTGCAGGCTGACCAGGTCGACATCGGGGAAGCGACTGCGGAAGTAGTTCTCCAACTGCGGGGTGAGGTTGATTTCGGGCACCAGCAACAGCACTTGGCCGCCCCTCTGCAACATCTCGTGCATCAGGTGCACGTAGATCTCGGTCTTGCCGCTGCCGGTGATGCCGTGCAGCAGGAAGCAGCCGAAACCGGTTTGTTGCGTGACGGCATCCACAACCTGCTGTTGCTCGGAAGTAAGTGCGTGCGCATTGTTGAAGACATGCGTAGTGCGGCGCACCGGAGCGCAGGTCTCGACCCAGCCCGCTTCGAGCAACGCCTTTAATGCGGCGGGGGCGGAAGGCGACAGGCTGCGCAATTGGCTGCCGCTCAGCGGCGCTTCACGCAAGGCCTGCAGAATGCGCTGCTGCACCACGCGACGCTTGGGCAGTGTCGCCACATCCAGCGCCCTGCCCGCCTCGCTCAGCGTGTAGTCCGGCGACTGTTTCACGGTGATGGGTTCCACGGCGCGCAGACGCGAGGGCAGTGCAGACAACACCGTCATGCCCAAGGGATGGTGGTAATAGTCGCTGCAAAACTGTAACAGGGTGAGTAACTCCTGCGGCAGCGGCGGCACATCGTCCAGCACTTGCGTCACGGTTTTGATGCGCTCTGCGGCCAAGACTGAGTCCTGCACCCACGCCATTGCCACGCCCAGCACTTGTTTGCGCCCGAACGGAACGAGTACCCTCTGGCCGATCTCGAGCGGCATATTTTCGCTCGCGAGATAGTCGAAAAGTGTTGACAAGGGCACGTCCAAAGCGACGCGGATGATGCGCATGTTAAGTAGATTTCCTCTAGGTATTTCTATGTAGTTTAGCGAATGCGATTGAGTCGATTGGGGTTTTTCCTTTATGCACATATCCTGTGGATAACTATGTGGGCAACCGCCCGATACATGCGCTAACTCTAAACCGGATATACGCTTTTTTTCTTTCGCCCAAATTCTGCTCAGCCATTATATTCATTAATAAACAATATGTTACGACTAGAGTTAAAAAGGCCACGGGATGTTCCATCCGTGGCCTTTCGCAAAAAACAGCGCTGTTTATAAGACTAGTGAATTACTCCATCTATCAGTGGTATTTCTTGCTCAGTTCGTGTACGGCTTCGACCAGTGCGGCGGCGTTGTCGGGGTTGGTAAACTGCGAAATCCCGTGCCCCAGGTTGAACACATGGCCGCTGCCGAAGCCGTAGCTGCTGAGGATCTTTTCCACTTCGACGCGGATGACTTCCGGCGTGGCAAACAGCACGTTCGGGTCGAGATTTCCCTGCAGCGCGACCTTGTGGCCGACTTTCTGCCGCGCGACGCCGATATCCATGGTCCAGTCCAGGCCAACCGCATCGCAACCGATATCGGCGATGCTCTCAATCCACAGTCCGCCACCCTTGGTGAACACGATGCTGGGAACCTTAACGCCGTCGTGTTCGCGTTTCAGGCCCTGCACGATGCGCTGCATGTAGGGCAGCGAGAATTCGTGATACGCCGCATGCGACAAGGCGCCGCCCCACGAGTCGAAAATCATCACGGCTTGCGCGCCGGCTTCGATCTGCGCATTCAGGTATTGCGTCACGGCCTGCGCGGTGACGTCGAGAATGTGATGCATCAGCTTCGGCTCTTTGTACATCAGGGTCTTCACCTTGGCGTAGTCGCTGCTGCTGGCGCCTTCAACCATGTAGCAGGCCAGTGTCCAAGGGCTGCCGGAGAAGCCGATCAACGGCACGCTGCCGTCCAGCGCCTTGCGGATCTGCGTCACGGCATCGGTCACGTATTTCAGGTCCTTGCCGATGTCCGGCACGCGCAACGCCTTGATCGCGGCTTCGGTGTTCAACGGACGCTCGAACTTGGGGCCTTCGCCTTCGGAAAAATACAGACCCAGGCCCATTGCATCCGGCACGGTCAAAATGTCTGAAAACAGAATGGCGGCATCCAGCGGAAAGCGCTCCAAAGGCTGCAACGTCACTTCCGTCGCCAAGTCCGGACTCTTGCACAACTGCAGGAAACTGCCCGCCTGTTTGCGCGTGGCACAGTATTCCGGCAGATAACGTCCGGCCTGACGCATCATCCACAGCGGTGTGTAGTCGGTCGGCTGGCGCAACAAGGCGCGCAGGAAGGTGTCGTTTTTAACTTTGAAATTCATGATCAGCCTGTTTTAAAAATTATTCTGCAGCTTGTGTAGGATGGGTTGAGCGTAGCGATACCCATCAGTTGAAACGATAAACACGATGGGTATCGCGTTGCTCAACCCATCCTACGCTCCTGCAAGATTCTAAAAATCAATTGTCCACGAAAGACACGAAAAGCACGAAAACGGTCTGTTCGTGTTTTTTCGTGCCTTTCGTGGACTGTTCGTTGTTAGCGAGGCAAAACCGAACTGCCCATCAGGAACTCATCCACCGCACGCGCCGCCTGACGACCTTCGCGGATGGCCCACACCACCAGCGATTGGCCGCGACGCATGTCGCCCGCTGCAAACACTTTCTTTACATTGGTCTGGTAGCAACCCTTGCCTTCGGTGCTCGCTTTCGCATTCCCGCGCGCATCCTTCTCCACACCGAATGCATCCAGTACTTGCGCCAGCGGATTGGTGAAGCCCATGGCCAGGAACACGAAGTCGGCCTTGAGTTCGAATTCGCTGCCTGCTACTTCAACCATCTTGCCGTCCTTGAACTCGACGCGCACGGCCTTGATGGCCTTGAGCACGCCGTTTTCGCCCACGAATTCCTTGGTGGAAATGGCCCAGTCGCGTACGCAGCCTTCTTCGTGCGAACTGGAAGTGCGCAGCTTGAGCGGCCAGTTCGGCCAAGTCATGGCTTTGTTTTCCTGGTCCGGCGCACGCGGCATCACTTCGATCTGGGTGATCGACGCAGCGCCGTGGCGGTTCGAGGTGCCGACGCAGTCTGAACCGGTATCGCCGCCGCCGATCACGACGACATGCTTGCCCGCGACGTTGATCGGATTCTTCGTTCCGCCCGCGACTTCCTTGTTCTGCGGAATCAGGAATTCCAGCGCATAGTGCACGCCCTGCAATTCACGTCCCGGAACCGGCAGGTCGCGCGGTTGTTCCGCACCGCCGGCGAGAATCACGGCGTCGAATTCCTTGGCAAGCTCTTTCGGACTGACGGTCTTCTTCGCATCGTTGATAACGCCTTTACCCGGCGCATCCTTGCCCACGAA
>JAUSBC010000075.1 GCA_030652215.1 Sideroxyarcus sp. | reverse complement strand
ATCGTGTGTGTCGGCGGATCAGCGGGCGGCCTCGATGCCTATATTCGCTTGTTGCAAAATCTTCCGGCCGATATGGGCGATGCGATCGTCATCGTGAATCACATTACGGAAATGCCTACCCACCTGCATGAAGTTCTTCCCCGCTTTACAACCATGCCGGTCACGCTCATTACGGAACGTTTGGAAATTAAACCGGACTGCGTATTTATCATCCCTGAAAATCGCGATCTGCACGTCCTCGACGGCGAGTTCATGCTCAAGCCCATATCCAAGCCGCGCGGCTGGCCCGATGTCATCACTGTGTTCCTGCGCTCTCTCACCCAATACTGGGACGGCAAACTGGTTGCCGTGATCGTCTCCGGCTACGACGGCGACGGGGCCGCGGCAATGTGCGGCATCAAACAAGTCGGCGGAATCACCATCGCGCAGAAACTCAGCACCGCAAAACAACCGGACATGCCGGAAAGCGCAATCGAAAGCGGCTGCATCGACTATATTTTGTCGCCGGAAGACATTGCAAAAGAGATCATACGGATTGCGCGGGTTGAAGCCTGAGTGGTGAGCTCGCTCGCCAATGGCAGCGGACTATATTGCTGAACATTCTTGCGAATCCGTATCGACACAGAATTCCCGCACTATCTATTGATCCGACCATGAGAAGTTTGAAGTCAGCTGTTGCAGGGATCGCCAACGCTCCTGTTTGAGGTCGATCCCGCGTAGGTTGGGCAAAGCGCAGCGTGCCCAACACCAACAAGCATGCACTCATTTGTTGGGCACGCTGCGCTTTGCCCAACCTACTACAGAATCTGGCCGCATCAATAATGGCTAGTGACAAGACCGGCAATAATTCCCATCTCAGCTAACGCGCAAGACGTTCGATAGCACACAGAACAATGCGCGGATAAATGTCAAAGTATGAAAGTGGATTAACCGGACAGACTTTAGGCTGGCTGTTGCATCACGAGTTTTCGAATATCTGATTGAGCCTGAGGCATCGGAAACAAATGAACATTCAGCAAGGAAATATCTTTTCGTGATCCAGATAAATATCCGGATAGGGCTGCTGATGCCGAAACGACAGGAACGATTTACTTTCCGCTGAAAAGCGAGGGCAAAATGAAACGACTGCATACAGAATTATTTAAAACGATTGCTCAAATCACCCGCTGGACTATTGCGGGTATCTTCCTGGCCATTTTTACATTGCCTGCCATTGCCGCTTTCAACAGTTAAATTGAAAACTCGAACCTGAGCCCGATAGTGCTGTGTTCAATGTTTATTCTGGTGGTCTCGCTAATTACAGGAACACGGCGGGCGAAACCTTGAAGCGTTCCGCCAACGCCTTCACTTGGCGCGTATTGAGTTCGCGCTTGCCGTTCAAGATGGCAGAAACGATGCTTTGTCCGCCCAGTTCTTCGGCCAGATCGGATTGCTTGAGCTGGTGCTCTTCCATCAGATACGCAAGCACCTTGGCTGGAGCAGCTTCAGGCAGCGTTTGGTGCTTCGCTTCGTAGGCTTCCACTTCTTTGGTTACGAGATCAAGCAGTGGCATCAGGCGGTGCGATTCGTTCGTGCCGATACGGTCGAGCAATTCGTCCATCACCTGCACGCGGCGTTTGTAATCCTTGTCGCCGGTGATGGGGCCGAGCGGAACAAGCTTGTTCAGCCCCTGCCAGGCAGATTGCACCGAGGCGAGATCAAGATGACGTTCAGCGACTATGCTCATTTTCGTTTGCTCCTTTTGCGATCCCTGTTCCACTGGTCGTATTCAGCATGGGTGAAAAATTCCTTGATGTACACCCGCTGATGCCGGAAATGGATGATCGTTATCAGCCGATAGTTGTTGCCCTTGACGTTGAACACCGTGTACGGATCGGCAAAGTCCGCAGTCGGTAGTACTGCGCGTACGGCATGGATGTCAGTGAACTCCGTCTTCTCGAAGATCTTTCGCCAGCTCGCAAGCGGGTCTGCGGCATCGGCATGGCGCGCGGCAAAGCCATCTAGCGTTTTCTTCTTGATGACGTTCATTGGGTGTGAATATAGCGAATTGCTATATTTGTGTCAATTGCGGCATTGCTTCTCATGCTACATAGCTAGACCTGACCCTGCGCTGCTATGTGGGCCCGATTTCAATCGGGCTCTATCCCCGGTCAGTCGCATCTCATCCAGCTGCAAGGCGCGTACCGCCGACAGTAGCGGTATTCTCTCTGCTTTGAAGGAGAGATGGCGGTGAAGAGGCCGCCTTGCGGGTTCTGCGCTACGCTGTACCGTTACAGCAACTATATCAAACCAAGCCAATTTAATTTCCCTCATCGTCATCTTCTTTTTGTGTGGGGCTCTCTCTTAGCGCCATGCTTCTCCATTTCTTAAGATGTTGCTGAGTAGCAGTTTTCGCTTCCTTCTTGCTTGCACCTTGCTTTCTAAATTTCCTTACAAGCATGTTATGCAGAATGGAGTCCCAATTATCTAGCTTCGCACCATAGGGAACTTCAATGAGAATTTTAGGTTTGGTTAATCCCTCGATAACTCGTGCACCACTTTCTTTTGGTTGAAAATAAAACGCTCTGGCGGTGATTATCAAATCAGCAATGCCGCCATATTTTTCCAAATCAAACTCGATGATAGCTTCTGTCTCAACAGGTTTCTTAAAGTCAATAATTAGATAGACGCGTTTTGTGTTGAAACTGAAGAAATCCTTGGCCCATGTAACGGTCACATCTCCCGGGGGAGTGTCTTCGTGTGCCATTACCATGTCAAACAGATCGCGTCTTGTGTCGCAATCAATGATAAGGACAGGTATAAGTCGCCCGTCACCAATGTCTGGCATGGCAATAGCGCCATCCCTAACGATTTTGAGCATATTGGTCGTGTTTATATGCCTGCGTTTCATACTATTTCGACCTGTTTTACAACGTACGCACCTATCGAAACTCGCTTGTCCATCGAATCGATGCCGCAAATCTCATACCTATCAACTCGTTTAGTTTCTGCGATGTGTTTTGGAAGCTTAAATGTTAACCACCCTGAAATTGATGTCTGAGGTGGTAAGTTAATTTGTCCACTCAGGTGAGGTAAGTTCATGGGCAATACTATTTCGACATGAACTGGGTCAAGTTTTACTTTTGCGACTTGATTCGATGGGTCATAAATATGCAAAACCAATTCAATATGTGAAATGGTAATAGGGGAGGTGGAGGTGTTTGAAAACAAACAGGCAGCTGAATAGTGCCTGTCACCAAGCTGCGATAGCCATGTCATAGAGTCAATCAAGTAAGGCTTGACGACTCCATGTCTCTCGTTGAAGTCCAGTTGAACGATGCGAAGGGCTTGTTTTGAAATGGAGGATGCGCGCCAAGCATAAATTGCTGACACAATGGCAGCAAAAGCAGAAATGGCGGCAACTAATGTTTCTGTGGAAAAAATATCTTCATTTGCCATTATTTATACTTGGGTTGTTTGCAAATAGAGGGATATTCAGGGGCTGGCCTCGGTTTCCTACGCCGCATACCTTTGAATCTCAACCTCCACATGCCGCTTCGCAGTCGCATCGGCATCGGCATACACGCGGCTGGCAGTAGGTTCGCTCAGGTAGTATTCGCCGCAGTTCTCGCAGATTTCAGCAGGCACATCGCGAATGACGACCACGCTGTTATCGCGTTGCAACGTGACGGTGGTGGTGCCGGGGTGAGTTTCTCCGGTCTTGCAGATTGTGCATTTCATCATGTTCTCCTTCGCTTGAACGTTTCGTCCCAGATCGCCGAGTCGGGCCAGTAGATGGTGACCAGATGACAATCACCCTCCTCTGATCGCGCTACAACGGCATGGATCGCCTGTTTGCCGAAAAACCCCAGCAGCAGTGCGCTGGGGAATGGTTTGTCATCAGGGTATTCGATAATTACTTCAGCTTCAGCAACGATCCTGGCAACTGTGGTCGGGTCGATTCCGCGCTGGAATATGCGCTCGAAGGCGTGACGGGAGAAGTGCAGCGTCTTGCATTCCATATCGCAGTACGGGGCGAATGACCTGCGTGCAGTTTAGCACTATTGCTGTGCCGCTTGGCTACAGCAACTTCTTGAGTTGATAGAACTTCTCCAGAGTGATATGGGGTCAGCATCGCAATTGTTTTCACTCATGTACCACCAATGCATCGCCTGTGATTTCAACAAAGCGGCTGGTCGCAAAGGCGGCTTCTATGCCGGATATATTTGCGCGCAGCAACTTTTCCAATTCTGTGTTGTTGATATTGCCAGTGGAAATCAATAACAGCAGCGGCTCGCCAGTAACCAGGAAGGTCTGAACGAAGTCGGCATCCTTGCTGACTACAATGCGCCCATCCCGCTTGGCGCGGGCGACGACTTCTTGATCTGTCGTGAGGTTCTTGCGGGGAAGGTCGTGGGTGTGTAGGGCATCGTGCCCCGCCTCGTTCAGCCAACTGGCGAAGCGCCTTGGGAGTTGCGCATCGACCAGGAATTTCATGCGGCCAGACGTTCCAGCCGATTAACGTGTGTGAGGCGTGCGGCGTAAGACAGCGCCGCCAAAATATCTTCGCGTTCGAGGTCTTCGTAGTCGGCCAGAATTTCCTCGGTGCTCATGCCGCTGGCCAGCCACTCCAGCACGTTTTCCACCGGATAGCGCATACCGCGAATGCAGGGTTTGCCGTGGCATACCAGCGGATCAACTGTGATTCGGTCGCTCATGATTTGTCTCCTGCATTTTTGAACTACGCTTGGCAAGCATCTTACACCAGCTTCTTTAACTGATACATCCTCTCCAGCGCTTCCTTCGGACTCATCTCATCCGGCTGCAAATCGCGTAGCGCCGACACCAACGGATGCTCTTCCGGTTCTGGTGCTTCCGGCGCGGCCGTGAACAGGTCGCCCTGCGGGCTTTGCGCGGCGCTGTTCTGTTCCAGTTTCACCAGTTGTTTCTTCGCAGAGCGAATGACGCTGTTCGGCACGCCCGCGAGTGCGGCGACTTGCAGGCCGTAGCTCTGGCTGGCGGCGCCTTCGTTGACGCTGTGCAGGAAGACGATGCTGTGTTGGTGTTCGATGGCGGCGAGGTGGACGTTGGCGAGTTGGGTGAATTCTTCGGCCAGCCGCGTGAGTTCGAAATAGTGCGTGGCGAACAGGGTGTAGCTGCGGTTGATCTCCAGCAAGTGGCGCGCGATGGCGTAGGCGAGGGCGAGGCCGTCGAAGGTGCTGGTGCCGCGGCCGATCTCGTCCACCAGCACCAGGCTTTTCTCGGTGGCGTTGTGCAGGATGTTGGCGGCCTCGGTCATCTCGACCATGAAGGTGGAACGTCCGGAGGCCAAGTCGTCCGATGCGCCGATGCGTGTGAAGATCTGGTCGATCGCGCCCAGCACCGCCACCTGCGCGGGAACGAAGCTGCCGACATGCGCGAGCAGGGCGATGATGGCGACCTGGCGCATGTAGGTCGATTTACCGCCCATGTTGGGGCCGGTGATGAGCAGCGTGCGGCGCGCGTCGTTGAGCGTGGTGTCGTTGGGGGTGAAGGTTTCCACTTGCGCTTCGACCACCGGATGGCGACCTTGCTTGATGACGAGTTGCGCGTCGTCGCTGAACTGCGGCGCGCTGAAGTTCAGCGTGGCGGCGCGTTCGGCGAAGGTGGCGAGCACGTCCAGTTCGGCGATGGCGGCGGCGATGCGCTGCAGTTGCGGGATGAACGGCGCGAGCTGGTCCAGCAGTTGTTCGTAGAGGAACTTTTCGCGCGCCAGTGCGCGGTCGTTGGCGGAGAGCGCCTTGTCCTCGAAGGCTTTCAGTTCCGGCGTGATGTAGCGTTCGACGTTCTTCAGCGTCTGGCGGCGGCGGTAGTCGTCCGGTACGTTGACGGATTGGGCTGCGCTCACTTCGATGTAGAAACCGTGCACGCGGTTGTATTCGACCTTGAGTTTGTCGATGCCGGTGCGGGCGCGTTCGCGCATTTCCAGTTCGAGGAGGAAATCGCCGCAGTTGGTTTGGATGGCTCTTAGTTCGTCTAACTCTGGGTCGAAGTTGTCGGCGATTACGCTGCCTTCGCGGAGAACTGAAGAAGGTTCTGCTTTGATTGTTCTTTGGAGGAGTTCAACTAATTCATGACCCGTTCGCCCTGAGCCTGTCGAAGGGTTGACGGGCGAGCCAGTCCGGTGTGTGTCTTCGGGTCCGCCGGCGCTTTGCGCCGATCCTTCGACAAGCTCAGGACGAACGGTCAGGTTAAGTTCATTAGTGAGATGCTGGAGGCGCGGCGCGCTTGCGCCAGTCAGTAGCGCATGCAATTGCGGCAAGGTCTTCAGTGTCTCGCGCAGGCCGGAAAGGTCGCGCGGACGGGCGCTACGCAGGGCAATGCGGGCGGTGATGCGCTCTACGTCTACGCTGGGTTTTAGATGTTCGTGGACTGAACGGAATAAAACCCCTCCCGTCCTCCCCTTGTCAGGGGAGGTGACTACAGCGCTGCCTGCCTCTGCTCCTCCCCTGACAAGGGGAGGTTGGGAGGGGTTGGGGGTTAGGGTGTTGAGTTGCTCAACCGCTTCCAGCCTTGCTTGCAGAACCGCGCGATTCCGCAACGGATGATGCAGCCAATGCGCCAATAATCGACTTCCCATGTTGGTGCCACAAGTGTCGAGCAGCGAGAGCAATGTCGGCGCGGGCTCGCCGCGCAGGGTCTGGGTGATCTCCAGGTTGCGTCTTGTTGCGGCGTCCATGCGCACATATTCGTCGGCATGGTAGACCTGTGCGCTGCGGATGTGGGCGATGCTCTGGCCTTGGGTGAGTTTGGCGTAGCCGAGCAATGCGCCTGCGGCTTCCAACCCCACGGTGAGATCGTCGCAGCCGAAACCGGCGAGGTCGCGTGTGCCGAACTGCTGGCACAGCGCGCGGTGTGCGGTGTCGCGGTCGAAGTGCCAGTCGGGCAGGGATTTGCTGGCGGCGTTCTTGAACTGGGGCGCGGTGGTGCTTTCGGCGTGCAGTATCTCGGAGGGTTGCAGGCGTTCGAGTTCGGCGGGCAGTTGTTTGGCGGCGACTTCGGCGAGGGTGAATTGGCCGGAGGCTAGGTTGAGCCAGGCCAAACCAACTGCAACCCCTCCTAGCCTCCCCTTATCAGGGGAGGAACGGTCGGAGGAAATTGCCAAGAGAAGGTTGTCGCGCTTCTCTTCCAGCAGCGCGGAGTCGGTGACGGTGCCGGGGGTGACGATGCGCACGACTTTGCGTTCGACCGGGCCTTTGCTGGTGGCGGGGTCGCCGATCTGTTCGCAGATGGCGACGGATTCGCCCATCTTTACCAGCCGTGCGAGGTATTGCTCCACGGCGTGATAGGGCACGCCTGCCATCTTGATCGGCTGGCCGTTGGAGGCGCCGCGCTGGGTGAGGGTGATGTCCAGCAGTTTGGCGACGCGCACGGCGTCGTCATGGAACAGTTCGTAGAAGTCGCCCATGCGGTAGAACAGCAGCTTGTCGGTGTGGTCTGCCTTCAGCCGCAGGTACTGCTGCATCATGGGGGTGTGGGTGGATTTTTCCGGGGCGTTCATGCTGCAGGGCTCAGCTTATCTTGACCACGATGTCGTGCAGGCGGTTGGCGCACTGGGCCATGTGTTCGGCAGCGTTGGTCAGGTGACGGTAGATTTCGCGGCGCTTGAACATGTTGATGTAGTCGCAGCCCTCGAACAGGATGGGCAGCGCCACGCGATAGAGTTTTTCGGCATGGCGTTCGGCGGTACGCGCTTCGTTGGCATCCTGTGCGGCGGAGGCCGGGTTGGTGCCCAGTTTGGCGAAGCCTTTGGTCAGCGCGTCCACGCCTTCCTTGAGACAGTGCGCAACGTTGCGCATGAAGTCGTCCGGGGCGACGCCGAGCACGTCCATCTCATGCACGGTGGTCTTGCAATACATCACGATTTCGTCGAGCGCGATGATGGAGCGGTAGATGTCTTCGCGGTCGATGGGGGTGGAGAAGGCGTCGTTGAGTTCGTGCAGGTTGCGCATCTTGATGAGGTCGGCTTCATGCACGTCCTGCTTGAGCTGCACGGCGATCTGCGGATCGCCATGTTCCATGTACTCGACCAGCAGGTTGACGGTTTGCGCAACCATGGCAGTTTGCTCGGTGAGCATGTGGAAGAAATCCGGCACCTTGGGGAAGACGCGGTCCAGGATTCGGGCAAGCATGGTTTTGGAAGCTTCTGGCATGGCAGTCGTTCAGGTTAAAGCGTGGACAAGAAGATAGCAGCAAATAGACATCAATGCTGCGCCGGGAATGGTGATCACCCAGGTGGTGACGATGGCGAAGGCCTTGTTCCAGCGCACGGCCTTCGGGCGCTCCGAAGCGCCTATGCCCATGATGGAGGAGGCGACTACGTGGGTGGTGGAAACGGGCGCGCCGAACACGGATGAGCTGAAGATGACTGCGGCGGCGGTCATTTGCGAATCCAGCGCGTGCAGCGGGCGGATCTTGTAGATGGAGAAGCCGAGCGTTCGCACGATCTGCCAGCCGCCGGAGAGGATGCCCAGCGTGATGGCGAAGGAGCAGGTCAGCATCACCCAGAACGGCACTTCAAAGGTCGGGATGAAGCCGCCGAGCACTAGTACCAGCGTGAGGATACCCATGCTCTTTTGCGCGTCGTTGGCGCCGTGCGAGAAGGCCAGCCCGGCCGAGGTGACGAACTGCAGATGGCGCAGATCTCGGTTGACGGAAGGATGCGCGCCGCGCAGCAGCCGCAGCATGGTTTTGTGCAGGGCGAAGCCAACCCAGAAGCCGATGAGCGGCGAGAGGATGAGGGCCACGATCACTTTGGCGACGCCGTTCAGGTGCCCGTGCAGCAGGTCGCCGAAGCCCCAGGCGACATGGTCGCCGCCGGCGGCCACCACGACCACACCGGCCAATCCGCCAACCAGCGCGTGCGAGGACGACGAGGGAATGCCGAACCACCAGGTCACCAGATTCCAGGCGATGGCGCCGGAAAGGCCGCACAGCACGATGGTGAGAGCGAGTACGCGGTCGAGGTCGTCCAGGGTAATGAACTTGCCGATGGTGTTGGCGACCGCCGTGCCACCGAGTAGCGGACCCAGGAATTCGAAGAAGGCGACCAGTAGCACCGCCTGTACCGGCGTCATCGCGCGCGAGGCGATGACGGTGGCGATGATGTTGGCCGCGTCATGGAAACCGTTGGTGTACTCGAAGATCAGGACGATGACGATGGTCGCGATCGCGAGGATGAGCAGGGTGTCCATGAGGGCGCTAAAACTGAATCGCTGGCGTCAGGCTTTGAGTCCCGATGTCAGGTGCGGTGCCATGAGTTCCAGCAGTTGCGGGTGGATGAACGGGTTGCCTGCGCAGATGTGGCCGCTCTTGATATAAGTGTCCGAGCCGTGCAGGTCGCTGACCATGCCGCCCGCTTCGGTGATGAGCAGCGCGCCGGCCGCGAGATCCCAGGGTTTGAGCGCGGTTTCGAAGAAGCCGTCGTAGCGTCCGGCGGCGGTCCAGGCCAGGTCCAGCGAGGCGGCACCGGGACGGCGCAGGCCGGCCGTCTTCTGCATGACGTCGGTGAAAATCGCCATGTAGGCGTCTTTGTGTTCGAAGTTGGTATAGGGGACGCCGGTTGCGATCAGGCTGTCGGACATTTCTTTGCGTTTGCTCACGCGGATGCGCTTGTCGTTGAGGTAAGCGCCGCGGCCGCGGGTGGCGGTGAACAGGTCGTTCTTGGTCGGGTCGTAGATAACTGCCTGAGTCAACACGCCATTGTGCTGCAGGGCGATGGAGACAGCATATTGCGGAACGCCGTGCAGAAAATTGGTGGTGCCATCGAGCGGATCGATGATCCAGACGTACTCCGACTCGCCTTGGGCGCCGCTCTCTTCTGCTAGAATTGCGTGGCTTGGATAGGCATCCTTCAAGGCTTCGATGATGATGCGCTCAGCGGCGCGATCCACTTCGCTGACGTAATCCGCATGGGATTTTTTGGTCACGGTGAGATGGTCGAGGTTGTCGCCGGCGCGGTAAATCAACTTGCCGGCGCGAATAGCGGCCTTCACCGCGATGTTGAGCATGGGGTGCATATCAGTACGACCTTTTTAATGAGCTGGGGAAATCCGGCGCGCATTTTAACACTTATGGAAGTAGTCGCCAGACGTTAGATGGTAGTCGAGTAGGGTGGGCACACAAAACGCGCCCACCCTACCATCTAACGGCTGTCTTTATCTATGCTAGAAAACATCCGAGTTGTACTCAGCCACACCACCCATCCCGGCAACATCGGTGCGGCGGCGCGGGCGATGAAAACCATGGGTCTGCACCATCTGTATCTCATCAACCCGCGTTATTTTCCCGATCCGCAGGCGACGGCCATGGCTGCCGGGGCAGACGACGTGCTGCAGAACGCCGTGGTGTGCAGCTCCATCGACGAGGCCTTGCAGGGCGTGGTGTTCACGGTGGCCATGACGGCACGGCTACGCGACATCTCCATTGCAGTGAAAACCCCGCGCGAGGCGATGCAGGAAGTGCTGCAACAGGCCGCCACGCAGCCCGTGGCTTTGCTGTTCGGTACCGAAATGTCCGGTTTGACCAACGAGGAGATGGGCAAGGCGCAACTGGGGGTGAATATTCCGGCGAATCCGGACTTTTCCTCGCTGAATATTGCCGCCTCGGTGCAAGTGATCGCCTACGAATTGAGCGTGGCGGCGCAAAACTACCAGCCGGAAACCCCGCAAATCGTGCCCGCCACGCACGAACGCGTGGAAGGGCTGTATGCGCATCTGGAAAAGACGTTGTTTGAGATCGGTTTTTTCACCACGCAGAACCCGGCGCGCCTGATGCAGCGCCTGCGCCGCCTGTATTCGCGCACCCGTCTTGAAGATGAGGAAATCAACATCCTGCGCGGCATGCTGACCGTAACAACCGAGTACAATGCTCGCCTAAGAGAACGATACAAACAAGAGCACAAAGATGTTTAAGAATATCCGTGAGGACATCGCCAGCGTATTCGACCGCGATCCGGCGGCGCGCACCACTTTTGAGGTGCTGACCTGCTATCCGGGCTTGCATGCGCGCATGTTCCATCGTGTGTCCAATACCCTGTGGCACGCCAAATTCAAATGGCTGGCGCGTTTTACCTCGCATATCGCCCGCTGGCTCACCGGCATCGAGATTCATCCGGGAGCGACCATCGGAAGGCGCTTTTTCATCGACCACGGCATGGGCGTGGTGATCGGCGAAACGGCCGAGATCGGCGACGACGTGACCATCTATCACGGTGTAACGCTGGGCGGTACATCGTGGAAGGAGGGCAAACGCCACCCGACGCTGGGCAACAGCGTGGTGATCGGCGCGGGCGCCAAGATACTCGGCCCCATCCATATCGGGGACGGCGCGAAGATTGGTTCCAATGCGGTGGTGGTAAAAGACGTTCCGGCCGGGGCAACGGCGGCGGGCATTCCGGCACGTATCCTGGACGAAGAGAAGAAGAAAACACCCGGTTTCAATGCTTATGGCGTGGGTAACGACAAGGACGATCCGCTCTCCAAAGCCATACACGGCTTGCTTGGACATAGCGTCACAGTCGACCAGCGCATAGACTTTATCCTGCAGCAGCTGGAAAAAATGGGGGTGCCCGTCGAGGAGGAGCGTGCAACCGCCGATAAGTTCGATCCAAGTCACTTAAATAAGATTGTTGATTAAAAGCATCAGGTATTCTATTATGTCCTCAGAAGTTGCAGGGATAAGGTGGTGGCAGTTCAATAAACATGAATGAAAATTTTGAATAGGGGAAATTAAAATGAGACTTACAACCAAAGGACGTTTTGCAGTAACAGCGATGGAGGACTAGGCAAAGCGCGGCGGCAAAGGCCCAGTGACATTGGCGGGCATCAGTGAGCGTCAAAAAATTTCGCTGTCGTATCTTGAGCAGTTGTTCGGCAAGTTGCGCCGCAATAATGTTGTGGCCAGCGTGCGCGGTACGGGCGGCGGTTATTGCCTGGCACGTCCGGCGAACAAGATTTCCATGGTCGACATCATCGTCGCAGTGGATGAAGCACTGGATGCCACGCATTGCGGCGCCAGAGGCGACTGCAACGAAGGCAAACCTTGCCTGACGCATGAATTGTGGTACGGCCTGAACGAGGCGATCCACGAATACCTGGGCAAGATCAATCTGCAGCAACTGGTGGACGGACAGAACAAAGCCGCCGCTGCTGCGGACTCTTCGCCTGTCACAATGCCGAAGCAAGAAAATCCGATACGCGCGGTTGCCTGATAATAAATTGGCCGTCTGACCTGCCCGGCGGAAACGCAGGGCAGGCACGGGTCATAGGAGAAGAGTAATGACGTTGCACCTGCCCATTTACATGGACTATTCAGCGACTACGCCGGTTGATCCGCGCGTGGCCGAGGTGATGATTCCATATCTCACGGAAAAATTCGGCAATCCGGCTTCGCGTTCGCATTCTTTCGGCTGGGTTGCAGACGAGGCAGTGGAGCGGGCGCGGGAGCAGGTTGCAGCGCTGGTGAATGCCGATCCGAAAGAGATCGTGTGGACCTCGGGTGCGACCGAATCGAACAATCTCGCCATCAAGGGCGCTGCGCATTTCTACGCCGACAAAGGCAAGCACATCATCACCGTGCAGACCGAGCACAAGGCCATACTCGACACTGTGCGTGAACTGGAACGGCAGGGATTTTCCGCGACCTATCTGGAGCCCGAGCCGAGCGGTTTGCTCGACCTGGACAAACTCAAGGCGGCATTGCGTCCCGATACGACCATCGTGTCGGTGATGCTGGTCAACAACGAAATCGGCGTGATTCAGGACATCGCCGCCATCGGCGAAATCTGCCGTGCCAAAGGCATCCTGTTCCATGTCGATGCCGCGCAGGCGACAGGCAAGGTAGCCATCGATCTGCAAAAGCTCAAAGTCGACCTGATGAGTTTTTCCGCGCACAAGACTTACGGCCCGAAAGGGATTGGCGCGCTGTACGTGCGGCGCAAACCGCGCGTGCGCCTGGAAGCGCAGATGCATGGCGGCGGACACGAGCGCGGCTTCCGATCCGGCACGCTGGCGACGCACCAGATCGTCGGCATGGGCGAGGCATTCCGCATTGCCAAAGAAGAAATGGCGAGCGAGAACGAGCGAATCCGCATGCTGCGCGACCGCCTGTGGAAAGGCCTCTCCGGCATGGAAGAGGTTTACCTCAACGGCGATATGCAGCATCGCGTACCGCACAACCTCAACGTAAGCTTCAACTTCGTCGAGGGCGAATCGCTCATCATGGCGGTGAAAGACATCGCGGTATCCAGCGGTTCGGCCTGTACTTCGGCCAGCCTGGAACCGTCTTACGTGTTGCGCGCACTGGGGCGCAATGATGAATTGGCACACAGCTCGATCCGCTTCACCGTGGGGCGCTTTACCACTGTTGAAGAAGTGGATTACGCCGTGAAACTGTTGCAGGATAAAATTGCCAAACTTCGTGAACTCTCGCCTTTGTGGGAGATGTTCAAGGACGGAGTGGATTTGAATTCAGTGCAGTGGGCTGCACATTAAGGAGCACCAAATGGCATACAGCGAAAAAGTTCTGGATCACTACGAAAATCCGCGCAATGTAGGCGCGCTGGACAAGGACGATGCATTTGTCGGCACCGGCATGGTCGGCGCACCGGCATGCGGCGACGTGATGAAATTGCAGATCAAGGTCGGCAAGGACGGCATCATCGAGGATGCCAAGTTCAAGACATACGGTTGCGGTTCGGCTATCGCATCCAGTTCGCTGGTTACCGAGTGGGTTAAGGGCAAGACGGTGGATCAGGCGCTGGCGATCAAGAACACGCATATCGCCGAAGAACTGGCGTTGCCGCCGGTGAAAATACACTGCTCCATCCTGGCGGAAGACGCCATCAAGGCGGCAGTGGCGGATTACAAAGCGAAGAACGGGGCGATGGTCGAGACCGCCGCCTGCAGCGGTAACAAATAGGAGATCGACGTGGCAATTTCATTGACAGAAAATGCGGCGAAGCATGTTCAAAATTTCCTGGTCAAGCGCGGCAAGGGCGTCGGTCTGCGTCTCGGTGTGCGCACCAGCGGCTGTTCCGGCATGGCGTACAAGCTTGAGTTTGCCGATGCGGTGGACAGCGAGGATCTGCAGTTCGTCAGCAACGGCGTGACCATACTCGTGGATCAACACAGCTTGCCGTACATTGACGGCATGGAACTGGATTACACGCGCGAGGGATTGAACGAGGGATTCAAGTTCAACAACCCGAATGTGAAAGACCAGTGCGGTTGCGGAGAGAGCTTCAAAGTGTGATGGATATGCGTTCCGCGGATTTTCAGCAGGATTTCTTCTCGCTCTTCAATTTGCCGACCCGTTATCAGATCGACAGCATTGCGCTGGAGCAAAGCTTCCTTGCGCTGCAGGCCAAAGTTCATCCCGACAAATCTTCCCATCTCTCCGAGGCCGAACGCCGTCTTTCCATGCAATGGGCGACGCGCGTCAACGAGGGCTACCAGACGCTGCGCAATCCGCTCGACCGTGCCCGATACCTGCTTTCGCTGCAGGGCGTGCACACGCTGGAAGACAGCAACACCGCTATGCCCGTCGATTTTCTGATGCAGCAGATGGAATGGCGCGAGGCGCTGGAAGAATCCAAGCAAACGAAAGACATTTCGGCGCTTGAGGAATTGGAGCAGCATGTGCAGCACGAAGTGAGCATTTTGCAACAGCAGTTGGCTGCCGATATCGACGACACTCGCGATTACGCCGCCGCTTCCGGTATAGTGCGCAAGCTCAAATTTCTTGAGAAACTGGCGGAAGAAATCGGCTCCGCATTCGATGAACTGGATACTTAATACGTCGTTGAACGTCAGTCGTTGGCGGTTGGCCAAGGCCACTGCAAAACGACCCCCCGCGTCTGGCGACTAATCACTAAATGGCTCTACTTCAAATCGCAGAACCCGGCCTCAGCGCCGCTCCCCACCAACATCGTCTGGCTGTCGGTATCGACCTCGGTACGACCAATTCTCTCGTGGCCACGGTGCGCAACGGCATCAGTACCGTGCTGAACGATATCGACGGCTGTGCCATGCTGCCTTCGGTTGTGCGTTATGCGGCGGACGGTAGCGTGCAAATCGGCCAGACGGCGCAGGCCATGCAGGTCGATGATCCGCATAACACCATCGTATCGGTGAAGCGCTTCATGGGGCGTGGCCTGAAGGATGTGGGCGAAGTCGGCAATCTGCCGTATCGCTTCGTCGATGCGCCGGGCATGCTGCAATTGCGCACATCAGCCGGAGTGAAGAGCCCGGTCGAAGTTTCTGCCGAGATACTCAAGGTGCTGCGCGAACGCGCCGAACTTTCATTGGGCGGCGAACTGGTCGGCGCGGTCATTACTGTGCCCGCCTACTTCGACGATGCACAGCGCCAGGCAACCAAGGATGCCGCCAAGCTGGCCGGCATCAACGTGATGCGTCTGCTCAACGAACCCACTGCAGCGGCCATCGCCTACGGCTTGGATAACGCCGCCGAAGGCGTGTATGCGGTGTTCGATCTGGGCGGCGGCACCTTCGACATTTCCATATTGAAACTTTCCCAGGGCGTGTTCGAAGTACTCGCCACCAACGGTGATTCCGCGCTTGGGGGCGACGATTTTGACCACCGCATTTATTGCGGCGTACTCGAGAAGGCCGGCCTTTCCGCCCTGAACGTACACGACACGCGTTTGCTGCTGACCCATGCGCGCGCCGCCAAAGAGCAACTCACCGATTACCCGCAGACGCAGTTCACTGCGGTACTGAGCAGCGGCGAACTGGTGGATTTGTCCCTCACGCGCGAGGCCTTCCACGAAATGACGCAGAACCTGGTGGCGCGCACCCTGCAGGCCACGCGCCGCGCCTTGCGCGATGCAAAATTGAAGGTGAGCGACATCAAAGGCGTGGTGATGGTGGGCGGTTCCACCCGCATGCCGCAGGTGCAGCATGCCGTGGGCGAATTCTTCGGGCAGGCGCCGCTGAACAACCTCGATCCGGACAAAGTGGTGGCGCTGGGCGCGGCCATACAGGCCAATGTGCTGGCCGGCAACCGCAGCGGCGACGACTGGCTGCTGCTGGATGTCATTCCCTTGTCGCTGGGGTTGGAGACCATGGGCGGTTTGGTGGAGAAAGTCATTCCGCGCAACAGCACGATACCGAGCGCACGTGCGCAGGAATTCACCACCTACAAGGACGGACAGACCGCGATGAGCATCCATGTGGTGCAGGGGGAGCGCGAGCTGGTGAGCGATTGCCGTTCGCTGGCCCGGTTCGAACTGCGCGGCATTCCGGCCATGGTGGCGGGTTCGGCGCGCATACGCGTCACTTTCCAGGTGGACGCGGACGGTTTGCTCAGCGTCTCTGCACGCGAGATGGCGAGCGGCATCGAGTCCAGCATCGTGGTGAAACCGTCCTACGGTTTGAGCGACGAAGAGATTACACGCATGCTGCAGGACTCCACTCAGCACGCGCGCGACGACATGGTGGCGCGCGCATTGCGCGAACAACAGACCGAGGCAGCGCAGTTGCTGGAAGCGGTGGATAATGCGCTGCAGCAGGATGGAGATACGCTGCTGGATGCGGATGCGCAAGCACTGATCCGCGCCAGCATGGACGCATTGCGCGCGGTAATCGCCGGCAGCGACCATCCGGCCATCAAGCGCGCGGTCGAGGCGTTGAATCTGGCCACGACCGAGTTTGCACAGCGCCGCATGGATCAAAGCGTGAAGCGCGCGCTGGCCGGTCACAAATTGTCCGATCTGGAGGGGTAATGACGCAGGTCATCGTTTTGCCGCACGAAGAGTTGTGTCCCAGGGGCGCCTTGTTTCAGGCAGAACCCGGCACGTCCATTTGCGATGCGCTGCTGGAGCACGGCATCGAGATAGAACATGCCTGTGAAAAATCCTGCGCCTGCACCACCTGCCATGTCATCGTGCGCGAGGGTTTCGAAAGTCTCGAAGAAGCGACGGAACTGGAGGAAGACATGCTGGACCAAGCATGGGGGCTGGAGTCCAGGTCGCGCCTGAGTTGTCAGGCCATCGTCGGCACGCAGGATCTGGTGGTCGAGATACCCAAGTACACCATCAACATGACAAAGGAAGGTCACTCAAAATGAAATGGGTAGACGTGCGCGATATCGCGATTGCGCTGACCGAGAAATATCCCGACCTCGATCCAAAGACCGTGCGCTTCGTCGATCTCCACAACTACGTGGTCGACCTTGATGGCTTCGACGATGACCACAGCCGAGGCGGCGAGAAGGTGCTGGAGGCAATTCAAGGTGCGTGGATAGACGAGATGGAATGACATGCGCAAACTGTTCGAAACCTTGCTAACGATATGGGGCAACCTCTCCAGACGCTGGCTGTTCCTGCTTGGCGCGTTGACTGTGGCCGCGCTGTATGGTGCGGGCCTGTATCTGCAGTATGTGCTGCGCCAGGAACCATGCCCGCTATGCATGGTGCAGCGCGTGATCTTCATCGCCATCGGTCTGCTGTTCTTCATTGCCGCACTTCACAATGCAAAACAAATCGGGGCAAAAGTCTATGCCGTACTGATCGCGCTGTTCTCGCTGAGCGGTGTGGCGGTTGCCGCGCGCCATATCTGGATCCAGCATCTGCCCAAGGATCAGGTTCCGGGTTGCGGTCCCGGCCTCGATTACATGCTGAAGAACTTCCCGATGTCCGAAGTCTGGCAGGAGTTGCTCCACGGCTCCGGCGAATGCGCTGAAAAGGGCTGGACCTTTTTTACGCTGGGCATTCCCGAGTGGTCACTGATCTGGTACGTGTTGCTGGGTGTCTTTGCGGTAATGGTCGGCTGGAAGAAACGCTGATCAAGCCGCAATCCCCGTTACAAACCCCTTGGCTGCGGGATTTAGTCGTAGGTTGGGCAAAGCGCGGCGTGCCCAACAGATGATTGTATGTTTATTGGTGTTGGGCACGCTGCGCTTTGCCCAACCTACGCGGGATCAACTTGCGGGTACAGAGCCCACCTTGCTTATAGTATTTGCCAAGGCGCCGGGTTGTGTGTCATTGCCACACTCACGATGTAAACAAACACCAGTTGTGCCGCAAGCCAGGCGAAGAGGCGGATACGCTTCGTCTTGCCGCGTTTTAGCGCGACCGAGCCGATCACGATATACAGCAACAGGGCCGCAATCTTGGCGGCCAGCCACGGTTGTTCTAATGGCGAAAAGCCGAGTTGCCAGGCAAGGGCGATTGCGCTCGCGAGCAGCACGCTGTCCACCACGTGCGGTGCGATCCTTGTCCAGCGCTGCTGCGATATGGGCGAATCGCGCAGCATCCACACGCCGCGCAGAAAGAACAGCGTGTAACTGAGCGTTACGCTGGCGATGTGGATGTGTTTGAGCGCGGCGGCGTACAAGTCGAAAACAGGCGGCGAGAGATCAGTCTTCGAAGCGCTTGATCATGTTGCGGCGGCGACAACGAGCAGAAAAACAAGCCAGTGTAGGGTTGCAGTGCGCTTGCTGTATTGCTTCATGATCCTGACCTTATATTCTCGGAGAAAGTGGCGCGCATTGTAGCGCACGACTGTGTCCGGCCCGTTCGCCGGTTGTTGCAAACCTTGAATTTATCCCAGATAGCCATTAGAAAAATCCACGTCATACCGGCGAAGGCCGGTATCCAGTTGATCAAATATTTCCCACGCAAGTGGGACAACATCGTGGCTTTGTCCGCGCACCCGCATGGGGTAGGCCGTGGTTGTAAGGGGCTGAAGCCCCAACAACACACGCACTCGCGGTTTATTTTTGATTGCTGGATACCGGCCTTCGCCGGTATGACGGCCTGATGGATAAACTGGGTTTATCGGGGTCGTTGCAGCCAGTCCAGCACGCCCTTGCCGGCCGCATGGCCGCTCGCAAAACAGGCGCTGAGCAGATAGCCGCCGGTGGGCGCTTCCCAGTCCAGCATTTCTCCCGCACAGAACACGCCCGGCAATTCCTTGAGCATCAGCTTTGCATCCATTGCCTCGAAAGGAATGCCGCCTGCGCTACTGATTGCTTCGTTCAGCGGCCGCGTCGCGATGAGGCGTAGCGGCAGGGCTTTGATGGTGTGCGCCAGCACGGTGTTGTCATGCATCTGCTCTGCGCTCAGGACTTCACGCAGCAAATTGGCTTTCACACCTTTCAAGCCCAACCTGCTTTGCAGGTGGCTGGAAAGCGAGCGCGAGCCGCGCGGATGCGACACTTCGATCTGTACGCGTTGCAGCGGCCAGTCGGGCAACAGGTCGAGATGCAGTGTCGCATGGCCACTACGTTCGATCTCATCGCGCAACGCTGCGGAAAGCGCATAAATCAAACCGCCCTCGATGCCGTGCTCGGTGATGACGCATTCGCCCTGCTTGCGCGTTTCGCCAAATACGGCGGCAACGGATTTGAGCGGCTCGCTCACGAATTTCTCGCGAAAGTATGGACTCCATGCGATATCGAAGCCGCAGTTGGAAGGGCGCAACGGGGCGATGTTTATGCCGCGCTGGGTCAGCAGCGAAACCCACGCTCCGTCCGAACCCAGCTGTGGCCAACTGCCGCCGCCTAATGCCAATACCAGCACACTGGCATTCACTATGTGTTCGCCATCCGGCGTGGCGAAGCGTAGAGCCCCCTGATCGTCCCAACCCACCCAATGATGCCGCGCATGAAAACGCACGCCGGACTCGCGCAAACGATGCAACCAGGCGCGCAGCAAAGGCGCGGCCTTCATATCGGTGGGGAAGACGCGGCTGGAAGTGCCGACGAAAGTGGCGATGCCGAGGCCGTGTATCCACTCGCGCAGGGCATCGGGTGGAAACGCGCGCAGCAGGGGTTCGATGGCGGCTTGGCGGGCGCCGTAGCGGGTGAGGAAAACGTCGAACGGCTCGGCATGCGTGATGTTCATGCCGCCTTTGCCCGCCATCAGGAACTTGCGCCCCACGCTGGGCATGGCGTCGTACACGTCGACTTGCACGCCGCCTTGCGCCAGCACTTCGGCCGCCATTAATCCGGCGGGACCGCCACCGATGATGGCCACAGTATGGACAATCCCGCGTAGCGGCTCGTTTGCCCCTTCCCCCTTCGGGGGAAGGTTGGGATGAGGGCAGGCGGGCTGGGTTTTGCTGGAGGTCATAGACGGGAAACGCTTGTTAAGGCGGGCGATTATAGGGCTTTACCCCAGATAGTTCATTATTGATCCGGCCATGAGAAGTTGCAGTCAGCAGTTGCAGGGATTGGCAAAGCTCCTATTAAGGTAGCTCCCGCGTAGCTTGGGCAGTGCGAATGGGTAACGGCGCAGCCGTTGGGACCCATCGGCCTCCCCCTTGCGGGGAAAGCGCAGCGTGCCCAACAATGACGGGTGCCAATAACCATGTTGGGCACGCTACGCTTTGCCCAACCTACGTTTGATCTGGTGGCGAACTTTGAAGCAGGAGCCTCTTTCATTGAGCAGTTTGTCGGAATAACAAGTTCAAACTTCATCTGGCCGGATCAATAGTGGATTATCCGAGTTTAATGGTGAATCAGTCGCTATTGGTTCAGGAGCGTATAATGGCGCGCCTAAACCCGACAACCAAGAAGAGAAGATAATTGAACACAGTTAGCTTTGCCGATCTCAAGCTGGCGCCCGAACTCCTCAGGGCACTCACCGAATCCGGTTACACCACACCCACGCCAGTCCAGGCACAGGCGATTCCTGTGGTGCTGGAAGGCCACGATCTGATGGCGGGTGCGCAGACAGGTACGGGCAAGACCGCCGCGTTCGCGCTGCCGCTGCTGCAGAAGCTGTTGCCGCATGCGAGTTCCAGCACATCCCCGGCCAGACACCCGGTGCGCGCACTGATTCTGGTGCCGACGCGCGAGCTGGCGGTGCAGGTGGAAGAGAGCGTCAGGGCGTATGCAAAGCACACGAACTTGCGTTCGCTGGTGGTGTACGGCGGGGTGGATATCAAGACGCAGACGCCGCACCTGAAAACCGGTGTGGAGGTTCTGGTGGCGACGCCGGGACGTTTGCTGGATCACATCGAACAAAAGACGGTACTGTTGAATCAGGTGCAGGTACTGGTGCTGGACGAAGCCGACCGCATGCTGGACATGGGCTTCATGCCCGCGCTGAAGCGCATCCTTGCGCTGCTGCCGCGCCAGCGCCAGAGCCTGATGTTCTCCGCCACCTTCTCCAACGAGATCAAGAAGCTCTCCGAAGACTTCATGAACTATCCGACTTTGATCGAAGTCGCGCGCAGCAATGCCTCTGCCGAAAATATCACGCAAAAAGTCTATCTGGTGCAACAGTCGGACAAGCATCAACTGCTGGCGCAAATACTGCGCGGCGACGATGCAAAACAAGTCATCGTGTTCACCAAGACCAAGCTCACCGCCAGCCGTCTGGCCAAGCAGTTGCAGCGCGAAGGCGTGTCGGCCGATGCCATCCACGGCGACAAGACCCAGCTGGAACGCATGCAGGCGCTGGATGCCTTCAAGCAGGGCAAGGTTGCCGTATTGATCGCGACCGATGTGGCCGCGCGCGGACTGGACATCGACCATCTGCCCATGGTCATCAACTACGAGATCCCGCACGCTGCGGAAGATTACGTGCACCGCATCGGCCGCACCGGCCGCGCGGGCGCTTCCGGTACCGCGATCTCGCTGGTGTCGCCGGAAGAAGAAAGATACCTCGCGGATATCGAAAAGCTGATCAAGACCGAAATCAAGAAAGAAAAGGCGGCATTGCCCGAGCATGCCGCCCGTCCGCCGCGCGCGCCACGCGCCGAACAGCCGGAACGCAGTCACGAATACCACAGGCCCGCACCGAGCAAACCCCACCACGACCCGTGGTTCGACAAGCCCTATGTGCCCAGCATCAGCGCACCTGCCGTGCCCGTGAAAAAGCACGAGGAACCTGCGCCCGTCAAACCCAAGGCGCAGATACCTGCATTGTTCATGCGCAAACCCAGCTGATTGCTACTCGGAAATCGTTTCAATCTATGTTGCAGTTAGACATTTCGTAGCTCTGAGCCCTTGGTCTGCTGCGGATTGAATCTAATGCTCGCGACCTAGAAGTTCGAGTACGGCGCGAGCAATCTTTTCGTCTGCCTCCGGTGTGAAATGACCGTCGGCAAGGAAATTGCTGGCATCATCTGGTGACACGATTGAGGATGTTGTCACAAATTCAATTTGATTTGCACGCAGCGTTGAGGCGGCTATAGCTGAAAGTGTGCCCCCATAGCCGCGATTCTCAATGAGGATCACGATAGGGCGCTCTCCTGATTGACGTGCTTTGTTGGCAAAGTCCAGCATCATCGAGCGAAGAACAGGGGCGATGTCCGGGCTGCGTGAAAACCCGTCTCCCCCGCCAAGCGCGGTAGTGCGTTCGCGTAGGACGTGTTGAGCCCACGCGCGACGCATCATCCGAGCAATTACGCTATGGTCGAAGATGTCTGCTTTGACGATTCTCTCCACGTAGAAGGCGTCGTTTGCTGCGAGGTCATCAATAAAAGCGGTCCATTTCGCAGAATCGGCGAGGGCATCACGCAACTCGTTTTGTGTCGTAATCGTTGAAAAATGCGCTACAAGGTTCCCGTTGGTGTCCAGTGAATAGCGCGGGTAGGTGAAAGGCTGCGGAGCCTCGAAACTGGTTGTGAGGCCACCGACCGTCACCATCTGGCGTATGCTTGACGCAAGTATGCCTATAACCTGTACGGATGCACGCTGATGGCCCGCTTCTACCCGACGGGTGTAACAGGTATAACTGTGATTGGGTGGTGCGCCGGGACCGGCGAAGCGGCGGATTGCCAGATCAGGATCGAGCCGCTCCATATGTTCTGCGATATGGTTGGAGAAGGACATTCCATAAATATCTAAACCGAGCTTGCCGGACGGCGTAGGAGTTGCGACATCGCATTCCTTTGCAAGCCAGCCAACTTTCATGATTGTCGCATCCTGTTCTGGCGAAGAACCAACGAAATGTCGTAGTTTGCCTTCGATTGACCGACCGTAATCGAAATATCTCTGCAATGACGAAGGTTCGGCCTGCGGATTAGGGGGGGAGCGGAAAGCAAAACCAACCGCTGCATCAATCAGCAATAGTGCGGCGATCGTCCATAGCAGAATGCCCAAGACATGCAGGCGGAACCGGTCTCGCCCATTCCGCCGCACAGGCTGTGCTCGATCAGAACTGGAAGTAGATGAACTGGACTGGCGCATTACTCGTACCCATGATCAAAATGAAAAAAAGTATCGCGTAGAGTAACCCTTGCAGCGCGGGACGCCAGCGCGTGAAGCTTTCAAGTACTCCTGCCCGATAGTCGCAGACCTGCAGCGCAATCAACACGACGATGCCGAGCAATGCCGAAGTTGTCGGCTTGGTGATGACGGACGGAGCATTCGCGCCGAAGCCAAACAGCAGTTCCGTAAATGTTCTGATCTGATCAAAGGAGTGCGCACGGAACAGCATCCACCCATAGCAGCAGAAAAGGAAAAACAAACCCATTCGTAGTGGTGTTGAAATCCAGCTCGGAAGCAGGCGCGGAGCGCTTACGGCACCGCCGTGAATGTCTGTTGTGCCACCTACCGCCTCCTGCGAGGTGGGCAGTGTTTCGTGACCACCGGTCAAGAGCCTGTGCCCGCAGAGCAATGCGCCCTGATAGGCTCCCCATAACACGTAATTCCACGCCGCACCGTGCCAGAGACCGCCAAGTAGCATTGTCAGAAAAAGATTGATATAGGTGCGGACTGTACCGCGCCGACTCCCGCCAAGCGGAATGTAGAGATAGTCGCGTAACCACGAGCTGAGGCTGATGTGCCAGCGCCGCCAAAACTCACTTGGGTTTTTCGAAAAATAGGGCAAGTTGAAGTTGAGTATCAGGTCTATGCCGAATAATTTGCTGACGCCGCGCGCAATATCCGAATAGCCGGAAAAATCGCACAGTATCTGGATCGCAAAAAGCAGGGTGGCAAGAGCGACGTCTGACTGCGAGACTGCACCGCTTGACGAGAATACCGCGTTGACTGCGGGGGCAACACCGTCAGCGATAGCAACTTTCTTGAATAGCCCCAGAAGGATAAGAACAATGCCATCCATCGACTGAGTAAGGCGGATGCGGCGCGGATTTGTGAGTTGGGGTAGAAGATGCTGGGCCCGCTCAATCGGACCTGCCACCATCGGTGGAAAGTAGGCTACGAACAGCGCGAAATCCCAAAAGCGTGAAGTCGGTACGACGCGTCGCCGGTAAACTTCAATTGTGTAGCTGAGCGATTGAAAAGTATAAAAGCTGATACCCACTGGTAAGACAACCGACAATCGTAGGTTGGTTGGATCAATTCCGATGGATCGAAAAGCATTTTCGCCACTGTCGATGAAAAAATTGAAATACTTGAAAAACCCCAGGAAGGCCAGGTTGACGAAAACCGAGCAAAAAATAAGAATTTTTCGCCGACGCTCCATCGGCAACTGCGATACGTGATTAATCAGCAAGTTGGCAATAAACACGAATACGATAGTGCCTCCCAGCACCTCAAGGCCCATCGTTTGCGGCGTGAAGAATGCGGTCATGTCGAAGTTGCCGCTGACACTCAGTGCTGCCCAGTTGATGCACAGGAAAAAATACGCGGCACCAATCAGGAACAGCGATGCCGTCCGGCGTTGAAGGGCCGGCATTTTTTCTTCGGCCAGAAGGAGTCCGATGGAAAAATCAACAGTGGTCGAGAAGGCGATCAGGAAAAGGAAGCGTACGTCCCACCATCCGTAAAACACGTAGCCGGCGATGAGTAGCATCCAGTTTTGCCATCGGAATGGAAAAATGCGGTAAGCGAGGTAGACAACGGTTAAGAAGCCAAAGAATTCCAGGGAATTGAAGATCATTCGTAAATCCGTGTCTCGATCATTGTTTCAGTGAATCAATCAAATATTGCGGGCAATAACCAAAAACTATTTCAAGAATCCTTAGCGAAACGCCGATTAAGTCCTTTTGCTCTGAGCTAGCTTGTTAGGTAATCGCTGAATGCTTGGTATTTTCCGTTCATGGTTCGCAAGCTCACCACGAAGAGAGGACTCTATCGGCGTTTCCTGAGCAAATATTGCAGTCGCTCCAATCTATCGGTGGAATGTGATTGCTTGAGCGAAAACTGCTGTGACTCGTATCGGTGTCATTGTTGGGATATTGTGATTGGCCATTCATAAACCATCAATCCCTAACTTAAATATTGAAGTGTCATTTTCAAGATATCGTTTAAACCTTAGCTTGTTTGTATATATTTGTCCATTTCAAATTAAGTCAGAAATTACACGTATGCGTCTAGAGCGGTGCCGTTCAATGGGAAGGTATTGACTGCTGCACTCGACTCCTTGGCAAACTTTAAGCGTAGACATCTACAATATTCACGCTTATGCTCATGCTTACCTGTTTTTTCTAAGCTCGCATGTTCGTCGCACAAGTCATCACCCCGATTTTCTTGCTGATTCTACTCGGCACTGCCATGCGGCGCTGGTTCGGGTTGCGCGAGGACTTCTGGCCGCAGCTGGATCGCCTGATCTACTTCGTGTTTTTCCCGGCGTTGCTGTTCAATTCCCTCTCGCATTTCAAGATAGATATGGGTGCTGCCACGCCGATGCTGCTCGTCGCCATGCTCTATATGTTTGCCGGCATTGCGCTGGGTTATGTTGCGAAATTCATTTTCCGCGCGCCGCCCAAGGTATTCGCGGCAACCTTTCAGGCGTCATTCCGCTTCAACAGCTATGTCGGCCTCGCCATCGCGGGCGGCTTGCACGGGCAGGACGGTCTCGCCGCCATCGGCCTGTTGATGGGCTTCATGGTGCCGGTCGCCAACGTTGCCTCGGTGCTGATGCTGGCGCGCCACAGCGAAAGCCACTGGCTCAAGGAAATCCTGCTTAACCCGCTGATCATCTCCACTGCGGGCGGCATCGCCTTCAGTCTCGCGGGTCTGGAACTGCCGGCGGTGCTCAATTCCACGCTGGGATTGTTGTCCCAAGCCTCGCTCCCCATGGGCCTGATTGCAGTCGGTGCAGGTTTGCGCCTGCAGGGCCTGCACAGCCACCGCGGTACGCTGTGGTACGGCGTGGCGGTGAAGTTGCTGGCGCTGCCGGCTATCGCCTGGGGTTTGGCGCTGCTGTTCGGTTTGGGCGGCGTGTATCTGCATATCGCCGTGCTGATGGCTGCGTTGCCGGTGTCCACCGTGTCCTATGTGATGGCGAAGCGCATGGGAGGCGATGGCGACACCATTGCTGCGCAAGTGATGCTGAGCACTTTGCTGGCCGCGTTGACCCTGCCGTTGTGGTTGTTGTTGATGGGGTTGTAAGCGGCAGGGCGGGGCGCAATCGCGATTCCGGCACACTCCCGACCATCACGTTTTTCCTCTGGTTGTCTCAACGAACTGATGTATTTCCCACCCCGTACTTAAGTGCACCTGTACCTCTGTACACTTGTTCGACAAGTCTTTAATGACTATCTTGCGTCCATGTGCTTGCGTATGCCTGTTGATTCAGTTCACTTGATCAGGGTTTCAGAGGGGTCAAAGCGGCAATGAGCGTAATCCAACCCAATTCCGGCGGAGGTGTTAAATGAAACGCATAGCTCTTAGTCTATTGCTTGCATCGTTATGTGGCGTAGCCCAGGCTGGCTCGCTTGTGGCGACTATCAGCGTTCCGGCCATCACGTTCTCAGGTTATGACGGACAGCCGTTAGGGGTTACAGGTGCTCAGAATCACGGTAATTGGGGTTGGTTGTCTACCACTTCGGCGGGCACTTTCTATGCCACCTACTTGGGTCAAGAAAGCGGATACGTGAATAGTTTCTCTTTTGGTTCGGGAAATGGCACCCTGCTTGAATCCAATGCCTTGGGAACGACGATTTCCCAGTCGGTGGGTAACGACGGCATTGTGAACTTCAGTTTTTCGGATAACCAGAGCGCCAGCCATGTTTTCAGCAATCGCGACCAAGGGAATCCCTTCGGTTTTGTGATCATGGCCGGTCAGAGCAGCACGTACAGCCAGTTTGGTAGATTCGATTACCTTCTTGGTTTCAACGACAGCTGGGTTCAGGGCTTCAGCGGCAATACGGTAGGTGATGCGGACTATGACGACTTCGTGGTTGGCGTCAATTTTGTGTCGGCACCCGTTCCCGAGCCCGAAACCTATGCAATGATGTTCGCTGGTCTTGGGCTGCTTGGCTTGAGTGTTCGACGCCGGAAGAGCCATACGTTTGACTAAGCCAGCCTGAGTAACCGTATCTCCGACAACCCCGCCCTCGTTGCGGGGTTCGTCATTTGCGGTACTTTGAATGTGCGGCTCCCAATAGCGATTTTCAATGAAGGTAAATGACTAATTGGATAGATTTCAGCGGGTTGGCAACTATTAATTAGCGTGTTTTCCATTGCCAAGCCGGACAAATTTACCGGGAATGTGTATTTCTGGTAAAGTGAAAAACTTCCATGGCACGAATATTCTGGAACGTGGGGCATTCAACTGCTCTCATTAATCGGGAAGCATGTTGGTTCGGGAGAAACACGAACAGTTGACCAGTTAGAAGCGTGTAATGATGATGCGCCAATGAGTTAACGCATTGTTTAATTTATTTAAATTAACCTGATATTCATTCCGTTTTCACAATGAGCCAAGCATATTCGTATTCCTTTCTTTCGCCCCATAAAGACTGTGCATCTGACAGGTATAGCGAGTCGAATACCATCATTTTTTGGTCGGATGTTAGTGCTCGCGGCACAGCAGTCAGTGCGATCCAATAATTAGAACCCTATGTCTGCAAACGATATCCCGGTAGTTTCCTTTTTCAAGCGAGTGCTGGACCCCTTTATCACATGGGGGGTTTTGGTGCTGGTCACCTGGCTTTATGGCGAGAACTTCACCGGTTATTACTTGGTGTTGATGATCTTCACCTATTTCATTTCATCGTATGTGTACGAGCAGACTACGATTTATAACAATTGGCGCAACGGCAATTTGCTCGAATACGTCCGCGATACCCTGGTTGGCTGGGGCATCATTATCTCCATTCTGTTGCTATTGAATTACGCAGCTCATTTCTCCCGCCATTTTTCAGAAGAAGTCATTCTGACCTGGTTCATCGTCACGCCAATTGCGCTTCTCGTCAGTCACGTCATTGTGCGTCTGATCGCCGATTCGAAGCGCAAAAAGGGCGGCTCGCGCTCGGCGGTGGTTGTGGGAGCCAATGAAACCAGCCTGAAACTGGTTAATCGCATTGCCGAGTTCCCATATCTGCTCATCGACGTCCAGGGGTTCTTCGACGAACGCAAGGACAGTCGGGTTTCCAATTGGCTCGGGCCGCGTTTGGGCGGGATAAAGGATGTCGCAAGTTATGCCCGCAAGCACAACATCGAGATGATCTTCGTCAGTCTTCCAATGTCTGCGCAGCCGCGTATCCGCGAAATCATGGACGACTTGCACGACACCACTGCTTCCGTATATTTCCTTCCCGATATCTATGTATATGATTTGATGCAGGCGCGTTTCAATAGCGTGGGGGGAATACCGGTGGTTGCTGCCTGCGAATCGCCCTTTTCCGGCGTTGACAGTGTGGTAAAAAACGCCAGCGATTTCGTGCTGGCTTTGTTGCTTCTGATTTTGCTTTCGCCGCTCATGTTGCTGATCGCCTTGGCTGTGGTACTTACCTCGCCCGGACCGGCAATATTCAAGCAACGCCGCTACGGCCTCAACGGCGAAGAAATCACCGTTTATAAATTTCGTTCCATGACGGTGAGTGAAGACGGGCCGAACGTGGTTCAGGCGCAGAAGAACGACGCGCGAGTGACCAAAGTTGGCGCATTTTTGCGCCGAACCTCCCTGGATGAATTGCCCCAGTTTTTCAACGTATTGCAGGGAAGGATGAGTGTCGTTGGTCCGCGCCCGCACGCGGTTGCTCACAACGAGCTCTATCGCAAGCTGATCAAAGGCTACATGTTGCGCCACAAAGTCAAACCGGGAATCACGGGTTGGGCCCAGGTAAACGGAATGCGTGGCGAGACCGATGTGCTGGAGAAGATGCAGGGGCGTATTGATCATGATCTGTATTACCTGCAGCACTGGTCAATATGGTTCGATCTGTGGATTATCCTGCGTACCGTTTGGGTGGTTTTGAAGCGTGATAATGCGTACTAATTGATTGTTGCAAAGTCGACCGAGAGATTTATTTACGAATTGATGAAGGGAGAATATTTTGAACAGCTTTGATATTTTGTCACCCATGAAGGCCTTTTCACCCGCAACGGGCAAGCGCGCAATCCTGATCGCGCTTATGCTTGGAACTGCCATCGGCATTTCCGCTTGCGGCAGCAAGGAAAAGAAAGCCGGGCAGTCACTGGTGAGAGTTAACGGAGAAGAGATCACGGTAATGCAGGTCAACGACGAACTGCAGCGGGCGGGTGTCAAGCCCGAGCAACAAGAGCTTGCAACCAAGCAGGTGATCGAGTCGCTGATCGATCGCCAACTGATTCTGTCCGAGGCGATGCGCAACGAGGTTGATCGCACGACGGCAGTGGTGCAGGCAATTGAGCGCGCCAAGGCGCAGATCATTACTCAAGCCTACCTGAAAAGCCTGAGTTCAAAAATCGCAAAACCTTCCGTGGTCGAGATCGATGACTACTATCAGAAACACCCCGAATTCTTTTCTCAGCGCAAGCAGTACGAAGTCCAGCAGTTGGTAATAGCCACCAAGGATTTCAGCAATGATCTCAGGTCGGTTGTGGATTCAGCCAAGTCTCTGGATGGCGTTGCGGCATGGATGGACGGTCATGGTGTGCGTTACGTACGCGGACAGTTGTCGCGCAGCAATACGGACCTGCCGGAACAGATTGTGGCGAAGCTGAAGGAAGTTCAAAAAGGGCAGCTATTTATCGTCAACGAGGGCGATAGAAGCATGATCAACCTCATGAGCAACGTCAAAATTAGCCCCGTTGATGCCAAGACTGCAGCGCCGCAGATTGAGCAGTACTTGTTTAACAAGAAAGTAAGCGACGCGGCGCAGGCCGAAGTTACGCATTTGCGCTCAGCTGCGAAGATTGAATATCTCAATGCTTCAGCGCCGGCCGCCACCAATTAGTGTGTCAGCTAAACCTGTGAGACACGCCTTGTCCCATGCCAACCCTTCCCCGCAGTGGGGAAGGGTTGCGGGATTGATGGGTGGACTAATTGAGCGGTAAAGAACAGTAAATGGCGTATTCCATAACCAAAATAAGTGCACTGAAAGAAGACATGCCAGAGTGGTTGCCCATCATTCTGGGCATGCTGGTCTTGTATGTGCCAACGCTCTACGACCTGCTCACCGGTTTGTGGACGACCGAGGGCCAGGCACATGGCCCCATTATTTTGGGGCTGTCGATTTGGCTGATCTATCGCCAATGGACGGACATGATGGAAAAAAGCGAGGGAAAGCCGACCTCCGCGATGGGCTGGCCGGTTTTCGCTATTGCGTTATTCTTCTACATAATAGGCCGTTCACAGCAGATCATGCTATTTGAACTGGGCTCATTTATCTGGATGGTAGCGGCGATCCTGCTGGTCAAGCGTGGAAGCATCGCGCTGAAAGTCATGTGGTTTCCGCTGTTCTTTATGTTGTTCATGATTCCATTGCCGGGAACGATAGTCGCCGCGCTCACCATGCCGATGAAAATGGCGGTTTCTTATGTAACCGCGAATATTCTGCATTGGGCCGATTATCCCATCGCGCGCAACGGCGTCATCCTGCAGATCGGGCAATACCAGCTATTGGTTGCGGATGCCTGTGCCGGTTTGCAAACCTTGCTGACACTCGAGTCACTGGGGCTGTTTTACCTGAATGTGGTTCGCCATACCTCCGCATTCAGAAATGTGGTTCTGGCCATATTGATCATTCCTATTTCCTTTACTGCCAATGTGATTCGTGTCATTACGCTCACGTTAATTACTTATTATTTTGGCGACGAAGCCGGGCAAGGGTTTTTGCACGGCTTCGCGGGTATGGTTTTGTTCTTGAGCGCTTTGGTATTGATAATCGGCATTGATGTTCTGCTGCAGTATTTTGTCAAAATGCGTGCCGCAAAAGCAGCCAAGATGGCGAGATGAATCCAATGAAGAAATCTCTCTTCGTCAGCCTTGCATTAGGTGTTTTCATGGTGTTGTCCAGCGGGTTAACCTGGGTTATGACGCCAACCATGCAAGCATACGGCCAACAGGACAAATTCAACCTTGACGCCATTGTCCCGGGCAATTTCGACAATTGGAAAATCGAACCCGCGACTACTGCCGCCATCGTCAATCCCGATGACAACGGGCTGGTTCGGAAATTATACGACCAGACGCTGTCACGTACCTATATCAATGACAAGGGCGAGCGCGTCATGCTCTCGATTGCCTATGGCAGAAATCAAAGCACCGATCTGCAAGTTCACAGGCCGGAGGTTTGTTATGCGGCCGGCGGTTTTGATATAGGCAAAATGACCAAGACATTTGTGGATACGACAATCGGACAGATACCGGTAATGCGCCTTGTCGCGAAGCAGGGAGCCCGCAACGAGCCCATAACTTATTGGGTCAGGGTGGGGGACTCGCTCACGCGCGGCTGGATCGAACAAAAAATGACAGCGATCATCTACGGATTGACCCAGAGAGTGCCGGATGGCCTGCTGTTTCGCATATCCACCATTTCCAACGATGAGCAGGATTCTTACAGGATTCAGCAAGCGTTCCTGGTGTCCATGTTGAAAGAAGTGAAGAGCGAGGACCGGTTCTGGTTGGTTGGGACGTTACCCCAATGAGAGAGTTTGCCAAGCGAATTTAATAAATCGGGATCGGTGAAGTCCGAGGCGGTTCGTAAAGAGTGGCCGAGAAAATGACTTTATTGATCCGGCCAAATGAAGTTTGAACTTGTTAGACCGACAAACTGCAATGAAAGGGGTTCCTGCTTCAAAGTTCGCTACCCGATCAAACGTAGGTTGGGCAAAGCGCAGCGTGCCCAACA
>JAUSBC010000067.1 GCA_030652215.1 Sideroxyarcus sp. | reverse complement strand
CTGCCGCAACCGCAACGCTCAGTCACCACACTGGAAAACCCCGAGCGCTTCAAACAAGAGATGCAAGAAGCCGGGTTCCGCAACATCGAGATACGCAGCGTCACCAAAGCCTTCCCCGTTGGCAGCACTGGCGAATTCTGGGACAACATGGTCAAGGGCAGCGCCCCGATTCAGATGATGAAGAAGGGGCTGGGCGAAGCGTTGTGGCGCGAGAAGGAAAAGCTTGCGCTGGCTTGGCTGGAAGAGACATTGCCCACGCTGAAGGGGCCGCTGACTTCGGATGCTTGGTTGGGGGTGGGGGTGAAGTGATAAAAAATAAGGGGAGCAATCATGCAAAAAGTATCGGTCCAGCTTGAGAACTGCTACGGCATCGGCAAGCTAGTCTATGAATTCGATTTCAGCCAAGCCAATGCTTATTCAGTCTATGCACCCAATGGGTTCATGAAGACCTCCTTATCCAAGACCTTTCTTGATCTGAGCCGAGACAAGAAACCTAGCGATCTCATCCACCCAGAACGTGAGACAAAGTGGGCTATCAAGGATGAGACTGGTAGTGACTTGAAGCCTGAACAGATTTTCGTCATCGAGCCCTACAACGAGAGCTTTGATTCCGAGAAGACATCGCTCCTGCTGGTCAACCAGACGATCAAGAAACAGTATGACGAGGCCTTGAAGAATATCGAAGACAAGAAGAGCGAACTCTTTAAGAGATTGAAACAACGATCCGGTCTCACGGGTAGAACTGTGACACCAGAAGCCGAACTGCTTAAACATTTTGGTCATACCTCCATATATGATCTACTAGATAGCTTGGAAGCAAATGGTAGTGCGAAGCCCAACGAACGGTTGTCGACCATAGTCTATGAGCGGTTATTTAATGACAAAGCACTGGCACTTCTGGAATCCGGCCAAATTAGCCAGCAACTGAAAGACTATATTGAGAAGTACAACGAACTCATTGAAGGTTCACCGATCCTCTCCAAGACTTTCAACCACTACCACGCAAAATCCATCAACAAAAACCTAACAGATAACGGGTTCTTTGCCGCCAGTCACTCAGTTAATTTATTCAACGGAAAGACCAAGGAAGAAATCGCATCATCTGCCGACCTAGATACCAAGATTGAAGGTGAGAAAACACGCATTTTCGCGGACAAAGATCTCAGCAGTAAATTTGACGCAATCGACAAGAAGCTGACGACCAAAGAGCTTCGGGAATTCAGGGACTATCTGCTGGTCAACAAAGATATCGTCGCAGATTTAGGCAACTTCAAAAAGTTGCAAAATGATATCTGGCTCGCCTACCTTTCCGCCGAACACGAATCTTATCTCGACTTCCTGAAGGAATACCGGGTTGGCAAGGAAATTATCAAGCAATCCATCGAAGCTGCTAGGCAGGAAAAAACCGAGTGGGAAGAGGTCGTAAAAATATTCAATGAACGTTTTACCGTTCCCTTTACCCTTGGGGTGACCAATCAGGAAGATGTGATTTTGAAAGGCACAAAACCTGAAATCTCATTCGGCTTCAAAGATGATGCCCAGCCAAAGTTAGTCGACAAGAAACTACTGCTGGAGGTATTGAGCCAAGGCGAGAAGCGTGCTCTGTATATACTAAATATTCTCTTTGAAATTAACGCCAGAAGAAAGCAGGGGCAGGAAACATTAGTCATTGTTGACGACATCGCCGATTCTTTCGATTACAAGAATAAGTATGCAATCGTAGAATATCTGAAGGATGTCTCCAGGCTGGATCGCTTCTTCTGCATAATTCTTACCCACAACTTTGACTTCTACCGAACAATCAGTAGCCGTCTAAACATTTATAAGGAAAGAAGGCTGTTTGTATTCAAGAACGGCAGAGATATTTTTCTGAAACCGGAAATCTATAAAGAGAATCCTTTTGATTACTGGAAGGATCATCTGAACGAAAGCCGGTTTGCAATCTCCTCTATACCCTTTATCAGAAACCTCGCAGACTATTGTGGGAAGAAGGATAAGTTCCTGAAACTTACCTCTCTTTTGCACCTGAAAACTGACACCTTAGTGTTCACAATGCAAGAGCTGGAAGACATATTCAAAGACATCATCATTAAGCCTAACCTGACATTACCTGACCCGCAGAGACCTGTAGTAGACGTGATTTTCGAACTTGCTGACACGATCGTTCAGGAGAATGATGAGCAAGCAGAACTGGAAAGTAAAATTATTCTATCTATAGCGATCAGACTGAAAGCTGAGTCATTCATGATTAACAAGATAGCTGATCAACAATTTGTGAACGGCATCACAAAAAATCAAACATTAAAACTTCTAGAGAGATTCCGGAATCAATTTACTAATGAGAAAGAAAAGGTTGCCCTTATGGAACAGGTAAATTTGATGACACCAGAAAACATTCACCTAAATTCGTTCATGTACGAGCCCATACTGGATATGTCACCAAAGCATTTAAAACAGCTCTACACCGCTGTTAAAGTGGTGAATTAGCAATACGACGATAAAAAGAGGGCGGGAGAAAATAGATATGAACGAGATCAAATGCCCGCACTGCGGGAAAGCATTCAAAATTGACGAGGCTGGATACGCGAATATCCTGAAGCAGGTACGCGATACTGACTTCGAGAAACAGTTGCATGAGAGGCTTGAACTGGCCGAACAGGACAAGCAGAATGCTATTGAGCTCGCTAAAACAAAAGCCGCCAATGAATCACAGAAAGCTGCCGCAGCTAAGGACACAGAAATTCAGGAGCTGAAAGCCAAGCTCGAAGCCGGTGAGGTAGCGCGAAAGCTCGCCGTGTCCGAAGCCCTAAAATCTGTGGAAAAAGAACGTGACTCGCTCGCGAACGAACTTGAGAAGGCGAAGCATGAAAAACGAAATGCTTCCGAGCTAGCCGAGGCGAAGCTCTTGAGTGAACTACAGATGGCTGCCGCAACAAAGGATGCGGAGATTCAAGGCCTGAAAGCCACTCTCGATTCCATTGAGATTGCACAGAAGCTCGCAATCACTGAGGCCGTCAGTGCGGTTGAGAAAGAGCGCGATGCGCTGAAGAGCGGCCTACAACAAGTGGAGCTTCAAAAGCAGCTTGCAGAGAAGGCGCTCAAGGACAAATACGAAACGCAGATTAAAGATCGCGATGACGCTATCGAGCGCCTCCGTGACATGAAGGCTCGCCTGTCGACCAAGATGGTTGGCGAAACCCTCGAGCAGCACTGCGAGACCGAGTTCAACCGCATTCGGGCAATGGCGTTTCCGACAGCATATTTCGAGAAGGACAACGACGCGCGAAGTGGCAGCAAGGGCGACTATATCTTTCGCGAATCAAATGAGGCTGGCACTGAGATCGTCTCGATCATGTTCGAGATGAAGAACGAGAGTGACGAAACAGCCACCAAGAAGAAGAACGAAGACTTTCTCAAAGAGCTCGACAAAGACCGTACAGAGAAGAACTGTGAATACGCAATCCTTGTGTCACTTATTGAGCCTGACAGCGAGTTATACAACTCTGGCATTGTCGATGTATCTCACCGTTATCCGAAGATGTATGTCGTCCGGCCACAATTCTTCATCCCGATCATCACGCTACTGCGAAATGCCGCACAGAACTCACTGAAATACAAAACTGAGCTTGCGCTAGTGAAAGAACAGAACATCGATATTACAAACTTTGAAAACGAGCTTGTTGAGTTCAAGACTGGCTTCGCTCGGAATTACGAACTGGCGTCCAAGAAATTTAAGACTGCTATTGAAGAGATCGACAAGACCATTGACCATCTCCAGAAGACTAAGGATGCCCTGCTCGGTTCAGAAAACAACCTCCGACTTGCCAACAACAAGGCCGACGACCTGACCGTCAAGAAGCTGACTAAAGGGAACCCCACAATGGCTGCCAAATTTGCTGAACTCAAAAATATCGCCCCAACAGATGCTGATTGAGCCACTGAACTAGAGAAGACCGCTACGAAATAATTCCGCCCCCATGGACAACCTAGCCCCCACCCGCGGCGCCGACCGCTTCGATGCACGAGTCGTGTTGAGTCACGCCGAACATCTAAGGGGCCAAACCAATTTAGGGTATATCACCCAAAATTCTGAGGAGGCTCAGTGACCACTGTGCAATTGAAAACAAAGATATTGCGCCACAAAGCCGCCCCGGATGAGTACCGCATTTATCGCGCAGCACTAGAGTGGGATTTGACTGATCCAATCGTCATCGAAAAACGCGAGGATATTAAGTCAGAGCATCAATGGCATGATCGGATGGAGCCATACCATCACCAAGTCACGAACCTCATTACCTTCTGCCGTCGCCTCCCCGTTACATTGCTTGCGGATGATGTCGGCCTTGGAAAGACCATCAGTGCTGGGTTGATTATCAGTGAGCTGATTGCCCGTAAGCGACTATCCCGAACACTAATCGTTTGCCCCAAACTGCTCGGCCCGCAATGGCTTGAAGAACTGCAGACGAAATTCAACATCCCTGCTGAAATTGCGATTGGGAAAGACCTGGCTAAAGCCGTCCCAGAAGAAAATGGCGCAATTATCACAACCTATCACTCTGCGCGACTTCATCTTGATTCAATCCCTCCTGATCGATTCCAAATGCTGATATTGGATGAGGCACACAAATTGCGAAACCTATACGGTGTTGCGACGGCCCCACAGGTTGCAAAGCGCTTCCACGCAGCCTTGGCGGAGCATCGATTTCGGTTTGTCCTTATGCTGACCGCCACCCCAATACAAAATCGCTTGTGGGATCTCTATTCTCTAGTTGACCTGCTGAGTGTGGCCCGCGGGCATCCAAATCCGTTTGGAAACGAAGGGATGTTTGCTCGGAAATTTATTGCGGACGGCAGGGAGCAGGCCCGCCAACTGAAGCAGGGAGCACGCGACGAGTTTCGATCGATCATCTACGGTTACATGTCAAGGGTTCGCCGTGGCGATGCAAAACTTTACTTCCCAGACCGGGTAGTGCAGATGCACAAGGTCGAGCCAACAGCGGCAGAACTTCATCTGATCGAGGTTATCGCCAAACCAATTCAGAAACTGAACCGGCTTGCGCAAATATCGATCCTGCAAGCGCTGACAAGCAGTCCAGATGCACTGATGGCACAGTTAAACAACATGGCAAGGCATGGCACCGTGCCAGAAGAACTTGCCGCAATAGTCCGTGCCATAGTTAATGGAATGCCCCCCAGCGCCAAACTTCATGGGCTCGGTGAACTAATTAGTAAGCTGAAACAGGAGAATCCAGATCGGTGGCGATTGGTCGTATTTACTGGGAGATTGGAGACGCAGACTACTATCCAGGCTTTTCTGGAAAGTCATGGTCTCAAGGTTGGGGTCATAAATGGCACGTCCGGCCCGCGCAATCAGGAAACCATAGCGCGCTTCCGAAAGAACCCACCTGAGTGCCGCGTTATTGTCTCTACTGAAGCAGGCTCCGAAGGCGTCAACCTTCAGGTTGCGAACGTGCTGGTGAACTACGACCTGCCGTGGAACCCGATGATCGTTGAGCAACGCATAGGGCGCGTACAGCGCCTGGCATCTGAGCATGCGAGTGTCGGTGTATTCAACATCATGTTGCGCGGCACCTTTGAGGAGTACATCGTCGGTCGCCTGATGGAAAAGCTCCAGATGGCATCTCATGCCATTGGTGATATTGAATCACTACTCGAAGCATCTGGTATCGGAGGAGAGGATGAGAGTGGAGCGAGCAGCTTTGACGAAAAGGTTCGTCAGCTGGTAATCGCAGCCCTAGCCGGTAAAGATGTAGAGGCTGCAACACGGCAAGCTGAGCAAAGCATCACTGATGCAAAAAATGAATTGGAGCGCGAAGAAGCAAGCATCAATGCGATGCTCGGCGGAATGGAAGGAGCCGAATACGTAGGGCCTCGCGCTCCAACACTACCGGCTGTTGAGCGCACTATGGAGCCGAACGATTTCGCTCTGGCTGCCCTCATGAATCTAGGTGCGCGTGTCACGCCGCAGCCGCGTGACATGTACCTCGTGGAAGAAAACGGCGGGAATGAATATATTTGCTTCGAAGAACAAGTAGGCAGAAGTGCAAGATGTACTCTTTACGCTCCAGGCTCTGCCGCATTCCAACGACTAGTGAGTCGGGTCATTGCTACTGGTGTGTACGATGTTGAAGATCTCGATCCCGCCCCAACCAAAGAGAACGAGGACATCGTTCGACGCTGGATCGATAGTTTTGGCGGAATTTCTAAGGCGGTAGATATTGTAGAGGTGCAATGCTGTTTTCATGGCGCAGCTTTAGTTCGGGTGCGCACGACCGTGGCACACGACAGTTACGAGCGCCTTGTGGAGATCGCCTGTTCCCCAGAGGAACACAGTGGGCGAGTGGACCGATCAGGATTGACCCCTTTGCCGCATGCTCTTAACGATCCAAGCGCGCTTGGAATCAACCTCGAAAAGCTCACCAGCGCTGCGTTGGCGGACGAAGCAATATCTGAATTCAGCCGTTTCTATTTGGAGCGACGGGCGCAGGAGATGCAGGCGGCAAATGGGGATGAACGAAAGACGAAAAAGTTGGAGGACGATTTTACGCCCCGCAATGAATTGACGCTTGTTGCTCTTGAAGGAAAGCTGCACCGTCAGCTAAAGGTAAAGGTGCGGTATAGATTTGATACGGAATTTGACTATCACAACGTTTTGATCGTCACTCCGTGTGCTGGCCAGTTGGTCGATATTCCAGAGATGGGTGTTTGCTCTCGCTCAAGCAAGACTGTTCCAAAGACATGTCTTAAGCAATGTCAAATTACGGGCGCATCGGTGCTTGAGCATCTCCTCTCCCGGTCAGAGTTGAGTACAAGGCTTGCGCTGCCGGAGTTTACAGTTCTGTGCACTGTAAGCGGCAAACGCATTCTCAAGGACGAAGCAGAATTATCTGCAGTAACCGGGAACTTGGTCGCAAGCACATTCCTTAAGACTTCGGCTTTAAGTCAGAAACGAGCTGAGCAGGGCTATTTCGGCCAGTGCGAATTTACGCAAGCCGAGGTGCTCAAGAGTGAACTCGCCGTCAGCGAACTGTCGGGGAAGAACTATCGCATAGATGAGCAAGTAAGATCGGCTGTCTCGGGTAAGTTAGGGCACAAGCAAGAATTTCTCGTCTGTTACGTAACTGGTCAGCCTGTGGCGCGGACGGAATCTGAACAATGTGAGGTGACTGGGAATTATGTTCGACCTGGGGTATTGGAATCGTGCGCAGTTACGCACAAACGGGTGTTGCCGACGGAGCTTTCGCGCTGCACTGTAACTGGTAAGCGGGTTCTAAAAAATCTGTTGGTGACGAGCAGTGTATCTGGCGCGCAGATGCTGGAAGAGGTTGCGATTCGCTCAATAGCCGGTAGTTATTGCGCTCCTGTCGAAGCAAGGCCCTGTTATTGGGGGGGGCAAGTGGTCCATCCGAATGATCTTCGCGTTTGTGAATTGACCGGTCTCCCAATATTTGTTGCTCATGCGACCGAAAGTGGCAGCCCAAGGCTCAACCCGCTGGTTCTATTGCTTGATGGTATTAGAAGAACATCAGACGAGCCACATCTATGGGACACAGTGTCAGCAAAGGTTTCGGCGGCGCTAGGTGGTTCGCGCTGTCGCGTTGAATCATCCCTTCTTTCCCCAGACCGGAAACATCTCGCCGTGTGCTCTGAAGTCCGAACAATGCTGGGTTTTCGGGTGCGACACGCTGGATTGGTGTATTCCATTGGCGAAAACTCCATCATTGGTCGAGTGACTCAAGGTCGGCGTACCGCTGATGGATGGTTGGAAATGAAACGCTAGGAATTCTCGAGCTAAGGTCTGCATCGAAATACTCCCCAAGAAAAAGCCCGGCACCCTTCGACATGCCTTTAGTCCTGCCCCTTCGACCACGCTCAGGACTAAAGCCCGACGAAGGGACTGAGGCAAAGTCTATCGGTTCCCCGCCTTAACCGGCCCGCATCCATTACACTCTCGCCCTCAAGTCCGCCTCGGACGCACGCTAACTCTGCAAAGGTTCACCATGTACCCCGTTTACGATGTCGATGCCGCCCTGCTGTTGTCCCTCACTGTTGCGGCCAAGCGTCGCCCGGCCGCGCTGGACGAGATCATCACCGCGCTGGCCATGGTGCAGCACGGCGAGATTCCGGCCAAGTCCATACTGGTGGAGGCGTTTGCGCACATGGGAGATTGTGGTCTGATCGTCGAGGCAGAGGGAGGCTATACCCTCTCTGCTGCGGCACAGGCAATGATGACGGGGCAGCGCGCCAAGGACGACAGCGCCACCCGGCTGGTCCGCCTCAAGCAACAGCTCTCCATCTTTGATCCCAAGGACAAGCACCCAGGCATTCAGGTCACCCAGGAGCAGTTGCTGGCGGCGATTCAGAGTTACAGGGCGGCTCAACACAGCCACCGGGGCCCGAACATACAGACCGACAAGCCCAAGTCGAAGAGCAGCTGGATTCCGACCAAGGATCTGGTGCTGGGCAGACAGCACTTGTCCTCCAAACGCCGCAAACCGTAAGCCAGTCAAACGGGTCTGGCTCAGATTGGTTTTGCAATCAGAGGCGCGCTCACGCCGACACTTTTCTTCGGGTGCATCTCACGTAAATCAATTCCGCATCTCTTCAGTTTCTGCAGGGTGCGCTTGCGCACCAATGCCTGTGGTGCGTAAGCGCACCCTACGTGCTGGAGTCAACCCAAGCTGATCGAGCCGTAACCAAAATATCGTAGGATGGGTTGAACCCTTCGACTTCGCTCAGGACAGACTGCGCGATACCCATCGCTCATATTGAAAAATGATGGGTATCGCTACACTCAACCCATCCTACACACTACTTATTCGAATATGTCGGAACTGGTGGGGAGGTTGGTGGTGTAGGGCATTAGCCCCCGCTCCCGTGGACGGGAGCGTGTTGGGGAGAGGGGCAGTGAACAGAAGCCACTTGTAGCATATACCGAACGCCCCTCATCCCCTGCCCTTCTGATAAAACTACTAGCCATTCGACTAAGCGCGATAAAACAAGCGCTAAGTCGCTGGTTATCCCGCCTGCGGGAGAAGGGAGCAAGATCAAGCCGCCTTGAGCATGAAATCAACATGGATAGCATCGTAGGGAAACACGATCATCCCATCGTCTGTTTTTGACAGCAGTCCTGCGTTTAACAATGCGGTCACGTCGCCGTGCACGGCTTTGACATCGCGCTCCACGCGCCGCGCCGCCTCGCGAATGGACATGGCTCCCGCGCCGGTCATCGCATTCAGCAGTTCCCAGCGCTTTCCCGACAGCACCTTGAACAGCAGCTCCGGCGATTCAAAGCTGATGCGCGGCGCGGAGGGCTTGCCGCTCTTCCAGGCTTGAGTGAAATCCCCCAGCGTGTCGGTCAATGGCCGGACATCAATCGTTACTGTTTTCATCGCGCCACCTCTTCACATCTTCAAAAAAATCCGCCACCAGTTTATCCACCGAGAGGAAGCGGTATTTCGATTCCTTGCCCCGCACGTGCCGATGGTCGCCCTTGCCCGCCTCGTTGTCATATCGCAGTACGCACTCCCCTGCAACAACAAATGCCAGCCGGTATTTGTAGCAGTGCTTACTGCCGGAAAGCGGCTCGGACAACTCCCAGAGCACCAGTTCCGCAAAAGCCTGCTCGGTGACAGGTACGCGGCGGCTGAATATTTCGCGGGCTTTCATGTTGGAGACAATAACAACAGACTATGGTGTTGTCAACCTCTCCAACACGGGCATGACTTGCGGAGGCACCAGACTACTCGGATAGCAACGTTCAAAGAGGCCGGGCTCAGATTAGCTCTCCAATCAGAGGCGCGCTCACGCCGACACTTTTCTTCGGGTGCAGCTCACGCAAAGAATTGCGCATCTCCTCAGATGCTGAGCGTGAGCATGAGGCGGGTGTCGGACATGGGGTCCTTGGTGTTGGTGTTCAATGTTTGCCGGGCTGCCTTGTTGGGTTTGATGCGACTCAGGTCCACCTTCATCAGAGACAGCAGCAGCTTAACCACATCATGGCGTTTGTGGCTGCAAGCCTTTTGCAGGGCGCTCCAGCCGTCGCTGGTGGATGAGTTGATGTTGGCGCCGCCCGCAATGAGTGCGCCACACGCGGAGAGGTGCCCGTTCATCGCGGCAGCGATCAGGGGCGTCCAGCCTTGCTGGCTGGCTGCGTTCACATCGGCGCCATTCACGATGAGCAGTTTGATGATGTTTGCATGGCCATTGTAAGCAGCCCAGTGGATGGGCGAGTAGCCACGGACATCTTTGACGAGCACATTGGCTCCTTGTCGAATGAGCATGCTGGTCAGGGCTTCGCGTCCGTTGAAGGCGGCGATGGTCAGCGCAGTCCAGCGGCGCTCGTCGCGGGTGTCGATATTGATCTTGCAATCGAGGAACAGGCTGATGGCGCCGACATCGCCGACTCCCACGGCTTCCATGAAACCGGAAAGGGTGCACGGGTAGCCTTTGCTGATAACCGCGCGTTGTTTCTCCGGAGCGATGTTGTTCCACAGGTTGTCATTGTCGGAGGTGCGCACGCTGACGAATTCCAGCTCGTTGTATTTGGTGAAGCGGCCGGATTGGGAACCATCGAAATCGTTTCCGAAAGCAGGCTTTTCGTTCACATGGCCCAGCAGGTTGTCGTCGCGCGTTTTGGGCAGATTGCGCGTGCCCTCGAACACTTTGCTCAGATAGTAGATCTCTGCCGCAACGTCCGGAGTGAAGCCTTGCCTGCCTCCGCGTTCATCGACCATGATCTCCTGGAAATACGCCTCCATCATGGGCGTTTCCCACAGGGTGATGATCTTCTGCATGATGGCCGGATAAGCCTGTGCCAATTTACCCGGATACAGGCTCTCTATCCCGTAAACGAGTTTCAATATTGCGTCCTGCATTACTCTGCTCCTATTCCTTTTCCCCAAATCGAGTCTGTGTTGTCACATTCGTTTGGATTGTTTGCGGAATGAGCAGCAATATCCATGCCCACATAATGAGTGGGTAGAGTTGCGATACGGGTCGTTTTAACGGGGAAAACCGGGGTGGTTGTCGAAATCCGGTCGCACGTTGATGAGGGCTGGTCAAGGTTCGCGGTGCAGACGGGTCTGCCATGCAAGCTCATGTAGGTTGGGCAAAGCGTAGCGTGCCCAACAGGCATCGTTGTCAATGTTGGGCACGCTGCGCTTTGCCCAACCTACGCATCTGCACCCCGCTATCCCCTGCCATGCAATTTGAAGTTTCAACCTTCAAATTGTAAATAGGCCGAACCGACTCGATTGATCGGCATGACACTCAACAATTCGCCCCCAGCCGGGGCGTTTTACATGGCAGCTTTCGCCAAGCCATCAATTTCAGGCGCCGTGATGAAAATTTTTCAAACCATTTCACTCAGGTACAACACCCCCACCCCACCCAAACACCCCGTATTTACTGCCCCCCAGCCCATATTGCAGGGTCAACACCCCCAAGGCCTAGGCAAAGGTCTATGCCTTTTGGCATATACCCCGGCAGGGTCATTGCTGCTATGTTGCGCCCTCGGTCGGGGGCGGGTGATTTCAATCCTGCTTCCTTGATACAGCCAGTCCCAAAGCCAAGGAACCACTCATGGACCCCATCCCAGAGAAACTGAATAGCATCTACCAGCAAGCCAACTCCGCCCTCGCCTCCACCACCCACTTCCTCTTCAAAGTAGCCAACCAGCCCGACTCCACCTTCAAAGTCATCCACTGGCAAGGCACCGAAGCCATCTCCAACAGCTACCGCTACACCCTGAGCCTCTCCGCCGACGATGTGCTGGATGCCGCCAAGTTTCTGGGCCAAACCGCCACCCTGAGCATAGACCGCGACGGCGAACTGCGCCCGATACACGGCTACGTGAGCGAAATGCATTACATAGGCCCCCTCGTCTCCGACCATGCCGAGGAATACCAACTGGTGATCGAATCGCCCCTGGCCAAACTCAACCTCACCCGCCAGAGCCGCGTCTTCCTCAACCTCGACCTGAAGAGCCTCATCGAACAAATCCTGCTCAGCGCGGGCTTCACCGCAGACAGCTTCAAGCTCGACCTCAAAACCACCTACCCCGTGCGCGAATACATCGCCCAATACAACGAAACCGACTTCAACTTCTTTTCCCGCCAGTTGGAGCATGCCGGCATCTTCTACAACTTCGTGCAGCAGGACAAACAAGCCCTGCTGGTGATACAAGACGATTCCGCCCAGTTGCCCGCCATGGCCGGCACTGCCGCCCTGATCTACCTGCCCGCCAGCGGCCAGGTGCAAGGCGAAGAAACCGTGCAGCTATTGGAAATGGAACTGCGCTACCTCCCAGAGAGCGTCAAACGCAAAGACCACAACTACCGCACCCCCGAATCCACCCTGCTGAGCCAAGCCAGCACCACCAGCAAGATCCCCGCCGTCGGCACAGACTATATATATGGCGAACGCGCCGTCACCCTGGAAGAAGCGGAACAACTGGCGCGCCGTCGCCAGCAAATGTACGACTGCCAGCGCGAGACCTATGCGGCGGAGACCAACTGCCGGGGCATCCTTGCAGGCACCACCTTCTCCATCAGCGGCCACCCGCAGGACAGGTACAACGGCGACTATCTGGTGGTGTCCGTGCTGCATCAGGGCAACCAGTCAAATGCCTTCGCCTTTGGCGGCGCCCAATCGCTCGCTGCCACCGGCCAGACCTACCACAACGAA
>JAUSBC010000063.1 GCA_030652215.1 Sideroxyarcus sp. | reverse complement strand
GGCACCACCGCGTATGCGCTGTCGGCGGGCGGGCCCATCGTGCACCCGACGCTGGAAGCCGTCGCGCTGGTGCCGATCTGCCCGCATACGCTATCGGCGCGGCCCATCGTGGTCAGCAGCCATTCGCGGATCGAATTGCACCTGACCTACGCCGACGATGCGCGCGTTCACTTCGACGGCCAGCATCATTTCGATCTGATGAGCGGCGACCATGTGTGGATCACCCGCGCCAGCCGCCCGATCACCCTGCTGCATCCGCACTCCTACAGTTACTACGACACCCTGCGGCAAAAGCTGCACTGGGGCAAAAAACTCTAGGCTTGTGAATAATCCTACTGCGCTTGCCATCTCGGGGTTAGGCGGTGCCCGCAATCCTCATGTACTTTGAGTACATTCCGGTTTCTGTGCTCCGTGCGCCTTGCACTCAAACCGCTCGCTACGGTTCAGGCTGCTTGTAGCACCTGACAAACCCCGCCTCGTGCGGGGTTTGTTTTTTTACCCCTCTCCCTCTGGGACAAGCAGCGACTTGCCAGCTTGCTGGCTTAGTCGATTGCTTGGTAGTTCCACCAGAGGGCTTGGCCTGTCTTGACCCTTCGACAAGCTCAGGACTAAAGGCAGGTCGAAGGAGGAATTCCTATCCTTTTTATGGCCCATAAGGACTAAAATCAATGGCCATGGCAAATGGCACGTCCGCGCGGGTGTTTGCGGCCGACCACCAAGCTTGACCGGGAGGATTCCATTGTGAAACGTATAGGGTTAGCGCTGGCCGCTTCGGCCGTGTTTCTGATGTCCGGCTGCAGCCCGGAAACCGACGCGCCGACCGGACCGAAGGCCCGGTCGTTCGAGGGCCAGTCGATCTACGTCATCGTGCCCAAGCTCGACGCCCGGCTGATCCGCGGGCCAATACTGGACGAGGTTGATGCCTTCGAGGCGCGCACCGGCGCCAAGGTGCGGGTGCTGACGCCGGGCTGGAACGAGACCATCGAGAAGATCGACCAGTCGCTGAAATCCCCGGACACCAACTTCGACATTTATGTGGCGATTTCCATGTGGAGCGGCACGCTGCTCGGCGGAAACCACATCGAGCCGGTGCCGGAAGCGGTCAAGCGCAAGATCGACTGGGACGATGTGCTGCCCATCTATCGCAATACGGTGCTGTCCTGGAACAAGGTGGCTTACGGCCTGCCCTACGACGGCGACTGCATCAACCTCTACTACCGCAAGGATCTGTTCGCCAACCCGGAATATCAGTCCCGATTCAGGAAGCGCTACGGCTACGATCTGGCGCCGCCCGCGACCTGGCAGGAATACCGCGATATTGCCGAGTTCTTTACCGGCTGGGACTGGAACGGCGACGGCAAGCCCGACTACGGCATCGCCGGCAGCCGGATCAAGGGCGACATTTCGGCGCTCCAGTTCTTCGCCCAGGCGGCGGCTTTCGCCAAGCATCCGGACGACCCCGCCTACTACTTCGACCCCGAGACCCTGAAGCCGCGCATCGACAACCCGGGCTTCGTGCGCGCACTGCAAACCTGGGTGGACACGATGAAATTCGGCCCGCCCGGCATGGCCAACTTCGCCGGCCACGACGTGCGCAACGCCTTCGTTTCCGGCAGGGCAGCCATGGCCATCGACTGGGCCGACATGGGCGTGCATGCGGTGGCTTCGCCGGTGTCCGTGGTCAAGGATGTCATTGGCTACGCCCAGTTGCCCGGCAGCGCAGAGGTGTTTGACGCCCGCGCGGGACGCTGGGACAGACGGCCGAACCAGGTGTCGTCGATCAGCGGAAACTGGACCTTTTTCGTCAGCCGCGCGTCCAAACACAAGGAACTGGCCTTCGAGTTCGCCGCCCACATGACCTCGAAGGAACTGACCCGGAAGCTGACGGCCATGAGCGGCACGGCGGTGAATCCGTCGCGGCGCTCTCACTTCGCCGACCCGGCCGCTTGGAACCAGTCCGGCTTCGCCACCGAATCGGCGCGCGCTTACCTGGAGGCGATCACCCGGTCGCTGTCGAATCCGAATGTCGTCTACGACATCACGATCCCCGGTGCCGGCGAGTACTACCAGGCCTTCGACGCCATCGCCTACAAGGCGGTGACGCGCGAACTGAGCGCCAAACAGGCCTTGGTCCAAGCCGCCGCCGAATGGGAGAAAATCACCGACCGGCTCGGTCGCGACAAGCAGGTCGCTTACTATCGAGCCTCCCTCAACATCGATCATTGACACCAGACATGCTCGTGCCCAACCGCCAGCCCAGCATCCGCAACATCTCGATCTACGGGTTCGCCGTGCTCATCTCCGGCGCGCTCGCGGTCGGAGCGCTGGTCGCCTATCTGTTGTTCAGCTACGGCACTGTGGTCGAGAAGCAGCGGGTGGTGGAAGATGCCTACGATTCGATCCTCGCCCTGAAATACCAGACCGAGCGGTTGCTGACCACCGCGGAACTGGTCAAGCAGAAGACGGCCTGGGCGGGCGCGGTGGATGAATTCGGCAACGACCTCGCGCGGCTGACCGAGGTGGCACCCGTAGAGGCGGGGGAAATCGGGCAATCGTGGGCCACCATCGGCACCGAAACTGCCGACATCCGCCGGCAACTGGACAACCCGCTGTTCAGCGATAGCAACCTGATGGAGAAGTCCCTGCTGCGCCGCTTGGGCGAGGGACTCAATTCCAACGAGAGCGGCGAGTACTACGTCGCTGTGCGCACGCTGGTCAACGCCATCGACTTCCTTCAGCAGCGCCAAAGTTTCCTGCTCGACGACCTGCAAACCCTGAACCGCCGCATGCAGAACGAAGGCGCCCGCCAGTTGTCGCGTCTCAAGCTGTTGTTGTTCAGCGTCGCCAGCATCGCCCTGCTGGGGCTGTGCGCCTTCGCAGTGGTGATCTTCCGGCTCACCGGCCGCGCCGAGCGCGAACTGCTGCGCATCCAGGGTAATCTCTCGGAAGCGCTGGCCGAGATCGAAGTCCGCCAGCAGAACCTTGAGGTGCAGCGCGACACGCTCGACCACCTGGCGCACCATGATGTCCTGACCGGGCTACCGAACCGGCTGATGTTCCTCGAACACTTGCGCATGGCGGTCAAGAGCGCCCGGCGGAGCAAGCAGCAGCTGGCGCTCCTGTTCATCGACCTCGACCGCTTCAAGGAAATCAACGATTCCCTGGGGCACACGGTTGGCGACGAAGTGCTGAAGTCGCTTTCCCGGCGCTTCCGCCGTGACGCCGACCGCGAGGAAGTTTTCGCGCGGCTGGGCGGTGACGAGTTCACCGTGCTCATCGAGGCACCGGAATCGCGCGAGGCCGTCGAGCAGACGGCCGCCAGCCTCATCGCCCGCATGGCCGAGCCGCTCCGCGTCGGGCGGCAGGAGCTTTACCTGACCTGCAGCATCGGCATCAGCGTGTTTCCAGACGACGCCAAGAACGCCGAAGTCCTGCTGCGCAATGCCGATTCGGCGATGTACAAGGCCAAGGACGAGGGCAAGAACAACTACCAGTTCTACACCAGCGAGATGACGCGCTCGGCCTACGAGCGGATGAAGCTGGAGACCAACCTGCGCAAGGCGCTCGAACTCAACGAATTCGAACTCTTCTACCAGCCGCAGGTGAACATGGCCGACGGCGCGCTGCTCGGCTTCGAGGCGCTGATCCGCTGGCGACACAAGGACTTCGGCCTCGTCTCGCCGGCCAGCTTCATCCCCATCGCGGAAGAGACCGGTCTCATTATCCAGATCGGCGACTGGGTGCTGGAGACCGCAGCGCGCCAGATGGCCGACTGGTACGGTCGCGGCTTCGCGCCGGGCCGAATGGCCGTCAACCTCGCCGGCAAGCAGATTACGCAGGGCCAGACCCTGGCTGCCGTCAGGCGCGTCATCGCGGAAACGGGCTGCCGGCCGGAATGGCTGGAGTTGGAGGTCACCGAAGGCCTGATCATGCGCAACCAGGACGAGACCGCCGCCTTGCTGAACGAGATCGGTGCGATGGGCATCGAGATCGCCATCGACGACTTCGGCACCGGCTATTCCTCGCTGGCCTACCTGAAGCACCTGCCCATCAACAAGCTCAAGATCGACCAGTCCTTCGTGCGCAGCATTCCCGGCGGTACCGACGACGCCGAGATCGTCAAAGCCATCATCGCCATGGCGCATGGCCTCAGCCTGGACGTGTTGGCCGAAGGCGTCGAGCGGCAGGAGCAGGCCGATTTCCTCCAGCGCGCCGGCTGCGCCAAGGCGCAAGGCTACCTGTACGGCCGCCCCATGACCGCCCAGGATGCCGAGGCGCTCCTGGCCCGCCAAGGCGCGCATCCCCAGCGGGCCGGCGCCGGCCACTGAGGCACAGCCGGGTGGCGTACCTCATGCGGCGCAGACGCTCTTGACCGGTGCGGCACGCGCGACGGCAGCGGGCAGCAAGCCGCTGTCGAGTATGGCGACATGCTGGTCATGGGCGTGGTCGATCCGACCAAGGTAACGCGCGTTGCCTTGCAAAACGCGGCTTCCATCGCCGGTCTGATGCTGACGACCGCCTGCATGGTTGCCGAATTGCCTGAAGACAAGCCGGCCGGCGGTATGGGCGGCGGGGATATGGGCGGCATGATGTAATTGCCTCCAAGGCACTCAGTAGCACCTGACAAACCCCGCCTCGTACCCGCAAGGGGCAGGCCGGGGTTGTAAAGCCGATAAATCGGCAACAACCCCGCTCTGCGGGGTTTGTTTTTATAACGGAGAGTTCGCTAAACGAGTATGTTTTGACTTTGGCGCTTGGACTTCCTGTCCTTTCAAACATCACGGGAGAATCAAACATGAAGCCGTTACGCAGAATCGTAGTCGCAGGGGTGCTTGGGCTGGGTGTCGCGGTCGCCGTGCCGGGGGTGATGGCGGTGGACAACAGCGCGCTGGGGCGCGCGGAATTCCGTGAGCACAAGGCCAGTTACGGGCTGGTGTACCGGCTGCCGACCGAGGTCACGGCGCAGTTGGAGCGCACGGTACTGCCGCGCCTGCGCGCGCGGCTGGTGAAGCTGGGCCTGGAGAATGAGGTGCGCACCTTCAATTTGCCGCACGTGACGGTGGTGCACATCCACAGCGCCGACCCGATGACGCCGATGAAGATGCTCAAAGCCCTGCCCAAGGTACCGGCGGTCATTGATCTGACGCTGAAAGGCTACTCCAATACCGAGGCGGCGCAGGGAGCTGGCGCGCCCTGGTGGTTCGACCTCGGCGTGGTCAAGCGCGGCCCGGGCTATGCGGAAATGATGTCCTACAACACGGTCGCGACTGCGGCATTGACGCCGCTGCGCGACGGTCCGCTGCCGCGCTGCACCGGGCCGGTGTACGCGAAGATGGACGATGCGGCCAGGGAGCTGACGCGAACGGTCGGTGTGAGCGGCGTCAATGTGCTCAAGGACGGCAAGGAGACTGCTTCCCACAATCCGCACGCCACGCTCATGTACAGCATGACGCCCTACGACGCGCGCTTGCAGGCGGCGATGAAGGAAATCGCGGACGAGATGAACAGGAAGTTCCCGCAAGGGATCGATACTCGCTTCAAGGAAGTCGCCATCGTCGAGATCGGCTTCTTGGGCAACGTCCTGCGCGAGTACTACCGCATCAGTCTGGAGAACGGCGTGGCCTGGGACGTCGCGAACGGCAGGCAGGTCGCTCGGCTGAAATAGCCGCCGTCCTGTTGGTGTATCGCGATGCCTGGTCAGTATGCGATCTTGATGCGCACCTGTCCGTCCCGGGCGGGCACATCGAAGGCGGAATCCTCGAACTTCGGCGGTCCCATGACGTCGGGGTTGTTCGACAAACCAAAACCTTCCGTCGGGAACATCCCGAAGCGGCGGTTCAGCGCGCCGTTGCCGTCCTCGTCGTGGTACGCCATGATCGCGTAGCGGCCGGGCATCAGCTTGTCGAAGCGCACCACGGTTTCGCCGACCACCGGCACTACCGCCTGGATTGCCTGCGCCTTGTCTTCCTTGCGGAAAGTCATTGGGTCGGAGTAAAGGCTCACGCGCATCTGTCCCTTGGCGTGTTGCACGCCGGCGAGCGTCACCACCAACGCGTCGTCAGCCGCCCACGCCGGCAGGCTGAAAAGGCCGATCAGTGCGAACCATAAATGATGAAGCTTCATATCGGATTCCTGCTCTCTATTCATTGGAAGTGGCTGCTAACGCACCACCATGCCCGCAATGTCGCACATCAGTGCGGGTCAGACAACCTGTGCGCGTACAGTGTTATAGATATTGCGCTGCGTTCAGAAAGTCGCCGACAAGACATATTCTTCGACTTCCCGCTGCTGATCTCTGGTTGTACTTGACCAACCCCGCCCAAAGCAGCGTTAGTTTTTTATATTGCCCGCAATGCGGCTTGCCGCTACAATGCGCGCCTTCGTTTTACCCAACCCGTCAGGGAAGGGCGCAAAAATGGCCTGGTAGCTCAGTCGGTAGAGCAGAGGATTGAAAATCCTTGTGTCGGTGGTTCGATTCCGCCCCGGGCCACCAATAACAAAAGGCTTGCTTAGATGCAGGCCTTTTTCTTTTTCTACAATTCTTCATTTCGCGTGCGGTAGCACGCAAAATCAACCAGGTGTTCGGTTGATTGATTTTCAATAAGGCGGACCTGCTCCAGGTCGGCCTTTTTCATTTCCAGCACCCGATTAGAGTGGCTATGGCATCATGGCAGGGAGGCGGCATCAGTTCGCCGACGGGGAGGCTTCAAGCATGGCTACTATGCCGTTTTGGAAAAGAATGCTGGCGCGCAACAATACTGCTGCGCTTTCGTTTGTCTTGGCGGCGCTCTCGATCTTCATCGTCATATTCCTCTACTACACCCAGAATTCATTCCTCGAGGCCTTCGAGGCCAAGACTTACGACCTGCGCTTCAAGAATATGCGCGGGCCGCTCCCGCCCAGTCCCGATATTGCCATCATCGCCATAGACGAAAAGAGCATCGCGGAGCTGGGGCGTTTTCCGTGGAGTCGGGATCGCTATGCGCTGCTGCTGGACCGTTTGTCCGCAGCGAAGGCGAAAGCGGTGATGTTCGACGTCTTTTTCCCGGAACGCGAGAATGTGGCAAACGACCGCTTGTTCGCAGCGGCGACCAAACGCGCGGGGAACGTGGTGCTGGCGGTGGCTTTCGATTTCGACAAGGACTGGCGGGTGACCAGCATCACCCGCAGTCTGCCGGAGATCGAACGCGGTGCGATGGGCATCGGACATATCAACCAATTGCCGGACGATGACGGCGTAATCCGGCGCAATCCGCTGCTGGTCGAGCAGGGCGGCAAGCAAATTCCCTCGCTGGGTCTGGTCGCGGCGATGGTGTCGCTGGGCATCAAGGAGTTTACGCCGGGCGATTTCGATATCGCGCTGGGCGAGCGTAGTGTGCCGGTGGATGGGGATTACCGGATGTGGATCAACTATGTCGGCGGCCCCGGCGTCTATCCGCGCTACTCTTTCACCGATGTGATGCATGGTCGCGTGCCCGCCGAAGCGCTGAAAGGGAAAATACTATTCGTCGGCGCCACGGCTTTGGGCATTTACGACATGCGCGTCACGCCTTTCCACGGCAATACGCCGGGGGTCGAATTGCACGCCACCGTCGCCGACAACATCATCAGCGAACGCTACATCCGCCAGGGAGGCATGGAAGCGCTGGTCGACATGGCGTTCATTGTGCTGATGGGCGCGCTGGCCTTCTTCCTGACGACGCACCTGCGCCTATACGGCGCGATCCCGGCAACCGCCGTGCTGCTGACCGGCTATATCTGGTTCACGTATTACATGTTCGGTACCGGGCACTGGATCAACATGATTTACCCGATCATGTCTGCGATTGCCGCCGTGCTGGTCGGCGGCGGTTTCCGCTATCTCGTGCTGGAACGCGATGCGCGCGAAATGCGTTCGATGTTCTCCAGTTACCTGTCGCCCAAGCTGGTGGCACGACTGGAAAAAGACCCCGACGCCGCCAGGATAGGCGGCGACAACAAGGAGGTGACGGTGCTGTTCACCGACATCAAGGGCTTCACCACGTTCAGCGAAGCGCATCCGCCGCAGGAAGTGGTGTCGCGGCTCAACGAATATCTGGGCGCGATGGTGCAGGTGATTGAACAGCACGACGGCACCATCGACAAGTTCATCGGCGACGGCATCATGGCGTATTGGGGAGCGCCGCTGGCGCAGCCCGATCACGCCAGACTGGCTATGGAATGCATCAAGGCCATCAACGCGCGCATGAACGAACTGCGTGCGAAATGGCTGGCCGAAGGTCTGGAGCCGTTCACGATTCGCGGCGGCCTGCAGTCAGGAGAAGTGGTGGCGGGGAATGTGGGGCTTGCCGGCAAGAAAATGGAATATACCGTCATTGGCGACACGGTTAATCAGGCGGCGCGCCTGGAGGGAACAGCGAAATTCTACGGCGTGGCCTATCTGGTGGGCGAAGAAACTTATCAAAGAACCCGCGAGTTTTGCCGATATAGAGAGGTGGACAAGATACGTGTCGTGGGCAAGCAATTACCCGTTACAATCTATGAGCCGCTGGAGGGTTTATCCCGGCTGGACGCAGCCGCCGCAGATCGTTTTGAGGCTGCATTGGCCCTGTACAGAACAAGGGATTGGGCGGGCGCGCAGGCGGCGTTCAAGGCGGTACTGGATGTGGCGCCCGGCGACAGTCCCAGTAGAATATACATGGAGCGTTGTGCGTATTTCATGCAAAACCCGCCAGTCGCAGATTGGGACGGAGTTTTCAATCGCGCAGAAAAATAAAGCAACAATAAAAAGCGCCCGGGCTGTGATCCGGGAGGGAATAACCACCAATTTGAATAGGTCAGGCACATGCGAAACATATTCACTGCAATTTCATTACTGCTTCTTTCTTCGGTTGTTCAGGCATCGGATGGTGCTGCCGGCACGACCAACGGTTTTTCGAAAGCCGATTTTCGCAACGAGATTGCCGCGCCGAAATTGCGCAAGCTGCTCGGTGTGAGCGGCGGCAATCTCTATGTTGCCAGGCAGGAAGGCGCGACGGAGGTGATAGACAAGGACGGCAAAACCCTGATGACGCTGGCGGCCAAGAGCGGCGAAGTCGAGTTGCTCAAGAAGCCGGAGGCGGCCGCAGTCGCCAACGAAACCATTTACGTGGTGGACAGCAAGACGGAGCAGGTCGTCATGTACGACCTGGCAACGGGAAAATACCAGGGCAGGTTTGGCGCCAATCTGGCGGGCGGCAATGCACTGGACGAACCGCAGGGTATCGCGGTGTTTGAAGGCGTGGTGTATGTCGCCGATACCGGAAACAGTCGCATTCAGATGTTCGGCATCAACGGCGTTTTTCTGTCCACCTTGGCAGTGAGCGCCGCATCGCCGGAAGCGGAAAAAGAAAAGACTTTTAAACTGGACGAACCGACGGATATTGGCCTGGATTCGGAAGGTCGCATCTATATTCGCGATGCGGATGACAATCTCGTCAAAATCTATTCCCCGAACGGTGCGTTTCTGCGCGCCTTGCCCAAGGTTGGCAAACCCGTGGCGATGAGCGTGACGGAAGACGGCGTCTACGTGGCGGATGAAGCCAGTGTCAGCATCCAGAAATACGATTTCGATTTCAATCCTGCATACGGTTTCGGTTCCGGCGGCGACGGAAAAGCGCAGTTCAAGAGCTTGTCCGGATTGGCGGTAGATAAGGCGCAGCAAGTGTATGTTGGCGATGCCAAAAAAGCGCTGATAAACGCCTTTGTCGTCGAGGCGGGCAAGCCGCTGGAGCCGCTCCCCAAAGCGGCCGGGAGAACTTCGGTGAAATGGCTGGGGAGCATTCCGGCAGAAGTGGGACAGCTTGCCGGGGACGGCAAGGAGACTATTTATGCGGTGAGCAAGGACAAAAAGAGTCTGGTGGTGATCCGTCAGGGAGTTGTGGCGGGTGAGATCAAGCCGGAAGGCATGCAGATCGCAGCCGTGACGGTGGACAAATCCGGCGCCCTCTGGGTGCTGGACAAGAAGAGCTACCGCGTCGTGAAACTGGACGAGAGCGGCAAGGCGCTACTGAGCTTCGGCAGCGAGGGCAGCAAGGCGGGACAATTCAACAACCCCACGGCGATCGCCGTATCGGGTTCCGGCATGGTGTTCGTGGCAGACCGCTCCAACCGCAACGTACAGATATTCCGCGGGGACGGCGTGTTTCTGAATGCGCTGAGCGGCGAAAACGCGAGCAAACTGAGCGCGCCGGTCGCCATGGTGTTCGACCAGCGCGACAACCTGTACATTCTGGATAATTCGCGCGGCAGCGTGATGGTCTATTCGTCCGCCGGCAAATCGCAGGGAGAACTGGGCAAGACCAAAGACGGCAGCCTGCTGTCCAGCCCGCTATCGCTGATGGCAGCCAACGACGAGGTCATGGTGCTGGATGCGAACCAGGTCAAGGTATTCTCGCCCAAGGGGCAGTTGCTGCGCACGTTCGGGGCCAAAGGTGCCGTTGCGGGTGCATTCGATGAACCGGTTGCGATTGCCTACGGTGGCGGCTCCAATTTGGCGATTTCGGATCTTGGCAACAAGCGAGTGCAGTTGATGGCAACGTTGCTCAAGCCGGAAGCGCCGCAGCAACTGGTGGCGCAAGGAAAAGTACATTCCGTCGAACTGGTTTGGGCGCAGGCGGCCTTTCCCTATATCAAGCAATACCGCATATACCGTGCGAAGAGCGAAAAAGGCGGCTTCGTGCAGGTTGGCACGGTGCCCGGCAACCAGTTTGTTGACCAGGATCTGGACGCGGGCGTGCGCTATTACTATCGTGTGGGCGGAGAAACGCATTTCGGCTACGAAGGTGCAAGCAGCGAACTGGTGAGCGGCGTACCGGAAAAATTCGTTCCGCCGCCAGTGGCGACGGTACAGGTCGAGACTACGCCATGGCAGGTGAAAATGACCTGGCCGGCGGTGGATGCCAAGTTCTTCAGCGCATACCGCATCTACCAGAAGGACGGCGAGACCTTCGTCAAGATCGGCGAGGTGGCGCAACCTGAATTCATCAAGGACGCGCTGGTCCCGGAAACCCGATACACCTACTACGTTTCGATCCTCAGCAGCGACGGCACGGAATCGGAAAAGGTCGGCGTCGAAGCGATCACGCAGATATTCAACCGTCCGCCCCTGGAAATCGACATGGTGCAGTTGCACGATGTGTTCTCCAACTCCTACAAGGTCTACGAGCGCGACGGGGTGGGCAAGATCAAGCTGACCAACAATACTAACAAGAGCATGGAACGGATCAAGGTCACTTTCCAACTGCGAGACTTCATGGATTTCCCGACCGAGACCAAGCTGGACAAGTTGCTGCCGGGCATGAGCGAAGAAGTGGCGCTGAAGGCGGTGTTCAACAACAGCATTCTCACGCTCACCGAGGACAGTGCGGTGCAGGCCCTGATCGAGGCGAGCTATTTCGAGAACGGCAAGCGCGTCACCTACAGCAAGAACCCGACCGTGAACGTATACGACAAGCACCGCCTGAGCTGGGACGAGCGCGGCCGCTTCGCCACCTTCGTCACTCCCAAGGATGCGCCGGTCGTGGATATGGTGCGTTCGGTGGTGACGCAGTTCAAGGACACCAAGGATGAGGCGCAACTGGCCGCCGCCGTGTTCGACATGCTGGGCGTGTACGGCATGACCTACATCCAGGACCCGAGCAACCCCTACCAGGTCAGTTCGGGCAAAGTGCACACTGTCGATTACATCCAGTTCCCGCGCGAAACGCTGGAGCGCAAATCGGGCGATTGTGACGACCTGGTGGCGTTCTACTCCTCCGCGCTGGAAAGCATGGGTATCAACACCCGCGTGGTGGAAGTGCCCGGGCATATGTTCATGATGTTCTCCACCGGGATTGCCGCGGATGAAGACAGCTACACCATGGACAACATGTACGTGATCCACGAGGAGCAACTGTGGATACCGGTCGAGACCACCCTGGTCGGCAGCGCTTTCGTCAAGGCCTGGGAAAAAGGCGCCGCAGCCTACTACAAATGGAAGGACAAAGGGCTGACTGTGCTCGACGTGCATACCGCATGGGATACCTACAAGCCGGCCAGTCTTCCTGTGTCGAATTCAAAGCAAAGCAGCATCTCCCGCGCCGAAATCGAGAAGAAGTTCCCGGGTGACCATATGTCCGTGCTGAAGATCAGTTCGCAGACCAAGACGCGCCGCTATCTCAACGCAATCAAGAAAGACCCGTCCGACGCGGATTCGCACCTGCAGATGGGTATCATTCTGGCCAAGGCCGGAGACCGCGAGGAAGCGATGAAGTATTTCGACATCGTTCTCGGTCTGGATCCCAAGAACGCGGCGGCACTGAACAACCGAGGCAACATCTACATGATCGAAGACAAGCACCAGGACGCGCAAAAGGCCTACCTGGCGGCGACGCAACTCGCTCCCCAGGATGCCTTGCTGTGGGTGAATCTGGCGCGCGCGTACAAGGCGAGCAAAGACATCAAGAAGGCCAAGTCCGCTTTCCAGAAGGCGCAGTCCATCGATCCGGCGGTCAAGAACGAGCACCGTGCTCTGGCACTGGAACTATTGAATGCGCTCTGAGTTGGATGTACTGTTGCACCGTGTGGCACCCTAAACGAAGGAGATTCAAATGAAGAAACTGATCGCATTGTTAGTAATGTTGGGCGTGATGCTGGCGGCTCCGGCATACAGCGCCGACGAGAAACAGGAAGTTTCGCTCTGGGAGCGCCTGCGCAAGAAGATCGAATTGCTCACCCCGAAAAAGAAGATCCAGACTACGACGGCGGTGGGCGGTGTGCGCGGAGCCCAAGCCGACGCGGACGATGTCTACTGGAAGGGCGAGGCCAAGGTGCAGCCCGTGGATGATGAAGAATTGGCGGCATTCAAGAAAGCCATCGCCCAAGTTGATGCGGGCGATATGGCAGGCGCACAGACCGCCTTTTCGGATTTCCTGAAAAAGCACCCGGACAGCCGTCTGCGTGAAGACGCGGAGCAGGCGTTGGCGCTGTTGCAACCCAAGAAGTAATCTGAAAGAGCCGCAAGGGGCTGGCTGGTGTAAGACCCGTCCAGCCCTTATAATCCGCCCCCTTGCGAAACAGAACAGTCGTCCTCCCCATGCAGTTATTCACCTTCGGCATCAACCATCAGACCGCGCCGCTCGCCGTGCGCGAACAGATTGCGTTCAATGTCGAGACGCTGGATTCTGCTTTGCGCGACCTGGTGGACAACGGCGCGGCCAAGGAAGCAACCATCCTTTCCACCTGCAATCGAACGGAAGTTTATTGCAACACGAATGACCCTGCGCACACAGTGGATTGGCTGGCAGCCTATCACCATCTGCCCGCGTCCGAAATTGAACCCTACCTATATCGCCTGCCGCAAGAGCAGGCGGTGAAACATGCCTTCCGCGTGGCCAGCGGACTGGAATCCATGGTGTTGGGCGAACCCCAGATACTGGGCCAGATGAAACAGGCCGTGCGCCAGGCCGAGCAGGCCGGCACACTGGGCTTTCTGCTGCACAAACTGTTTCAGCGCACTTTTTCCGTTGCCAAGGACGTGCGCACGCAGACCGAAATCGGCGCCAATCTGGTTTCCATGGCCGCCGCCGCCGTCAAACTCGCGGAGCGGATATTTCCCAGCATTGGCGACCAGCGCGTGCTGTTTATCGGCGCGGGCGAAATGATCGAGCTTAACGCGGTGCATTTCGCCGCGCGCAATCCCAAACACATCACCGTCGCCAACCGCACGCTGGAGCGCGCACAGGCCCTGGCGCGGCGCATCAACGGCCATGCCATCACGCTGACCGAGCTGCCGGAGCAACTGGCAGAGCACGACATTATCGTCACCTGCACCGCCAGCCCCTTGCCGATTCTGGGCAAAGGCATGGTCGAACGCGCGCTGAAGCAGCGCAAACACCGCCCGCTGTTTATCGTCGACCTGGCCGTTCCGCGCGACGTGGAAAAGGAAGTTGCCGAATTGAGCGATGTTTTTCTTTACACCGTGGACGATTTGTCCGAGGTGGTGCGCGACGGACTGGATGCGCGCCAGGGCGCGGTGAAGGAAGCAGAAGTCATCATTGATTCCGGCGTCAACGAATTTATACACTGGATGCAGTCGCGCGGCGTGGTGCCGACCATACGCACCCTGCGCGACCACGCCGAGCGGCAACGCCGCCATGAAATGGAAAAAGCCATGCGCATGCTGGCGAAGGGCGATTCGCCGGAGAAAGTGATCGAGGCTTTCGGTGCCGCGCTGACCAACAAATTCCTGCATGCGCCCACCCAGACGCTGAACCAGGCGCAGGCCAACGAGCGCGAAGCGCTGCTGGATGCGGTACACCGTATCTACCATCTGCACACTCCCGAATGAAACCGAGCATCGCATCCAAGCTCGCCCAGCTCAGTGAACGGTTGGACGAGGTCAACAGCCTATTGAGCAGCGAAGAGGCGACGCGCGACATGGAGTCCTTCCGTAAACTCAACCGCGAGCGATCCGAGATCGAACCCGTGGTCGGCCTCTACCACGCTTACCAGTCTTGCGAGGCCGACATGGCCACCGCACAAGAGATGATGGGCGACCCCGACATGCGCGAATTCGCCGAGGCCGAGATCAAGACCGGACGCGAGCGTCAGGAACAACTTGAAGTTGAGCTGCAAAAAATGCTGCTGCCCAAGGACCCCAACGACGAGCGCAACGTCTTCCTCGAAGTGCGCGCCGGCACGGGCGGCGATGAAGCGGCGATATTCGCGGGCGACATTTTTCGCATGTATATGCGCTTTGCCGAGCGCCGCCGCTGGCAGGTCGAAATCATTTCCGAAAGTCCGGGCGAAATGGGCGGCTACAAAGAAGTTATCGCGCGCATCATCGGCCAGGGCGCCTACTCCGTGCTTAAATTCGAATCCGGCGCACACCGCGTGCAACGCGTGCCTGCCACCGAAACGCAGGGTCGTATTCACACCTCCGCCTGCACCGTCGCCATCTTGCCGGAAGCGGACGAAGTCGGCGAGGTTGAACTGAACCCCGCCGACATGCGCATCGACACCTTCCGCGCATCGGGCGCGGGCGGTCAGCACATCAACAAGACCGACTCCGCCGTGCGTATCACCCACCTCCCCACCGGCACCGTGGTCGAATGCCAGGACGGGCGCTCGCAACACCAGAACAAGGCGCAGGCCCTGCGCGTGCTGGCGGCGCGCATCAAGGACAAACAGGAGCAGGCCGCGCACAGCAAAGTCGCCGCCGAGCGCAAATCGCTGGTGGGCAGCGGCGACCGTTCCGAGCGCATACGTACTTACAATTTCCCGCAAGGCCGCATCACCGATCACCGCATCAACCTCACGCTGTACAAGATGGACCAGATCATGGACGGCGACATCAGCGAACTCACCAACGCGCTGATGGCCGAGCACCAGGCCGAACTGCTGGCCGCGCTCGCAGTGGAAAGTTGATGCCTTGTCCAGCATTCGGGACACCCTGCTGGCCGACGCTGCAAGACTGAATGCAACCCTCGATCTTGGGACAACGACTGCGCGTATCGAGGCGCAATGCCTGCTGCAATCCGCCCTGAAGGTTCCCCGTTCCTATTTGCTCGCACATCCCGAGCAGGAGCTGGATGCAGCATCGAATGCAAGCTATGCCGCCATGCTGCAACGCCGTCTGCTGGGCGAGCCCATTGCCCATATCCTGAGCGAACGCGAGTTTTTTGGTCTGAATTTCAAAGTTACCCCAGCCACGTTAATCCCGCGCCCGGAAACGGAATTGCTGGTGGAATTGGCGTTGCAGCAGTTGCCGCAGGGCCGTGCTTGCCGCGTCCTGGATTTGGGAACGGGTAGCGGGGCAATCGCACTGTCCATTGCCTATTCTCTGCCGGGTGCAGAAGTCGTGGCGGTGGATGCTTCGGCTGCGGCTCTGCAGGTGGCGCGTGAGAATGCGCAGCGGCTGGGCATTGCCAACGCGAGTTTTCTGCTTAGCGATTGGTTCTCCGCGCTGGAAGCGCAGTGCTTCGACCTTATCGTTTCCAACCCGCCCTACATTGCGGCGGGCGATGTGCATCTGTCGCAAGGCGATGTGCGATTCGAGCCGATAACAGCACTGGCCTCAGGGACGGACGGCCTGGACGATATCCGCCGCATTGCGGCCCGGGCGGGCGACTTTCTCCGGCAGGGCGCATGGCTGTTGCTGGAACATGGTTATGATCAAGCGCAGGCGGTGCGGGAAATATTGAAGGAAAACGGTTATACCGAAATATTTTCCGCAAAAGATATAGCCGGTATAGAGCGCGTCAGCGCCGGAAAATGCCAAAAATAATTTGTAAATTCAATTGGTTTGCGGAAGAAATGGGAGAGCGCCAAACAAAAGGTATAGGCCGATATATAGGCCGTTTGGCATATATGCAACATCGTAGAGCGCACCTACAATCGCTCCTGAGTTGTTAGAGCTTTGAGTTGTAACCAACTCAATCTTTCATACTCTCCTCCTATTCTGGGCCATCGCAAGGTGGCCCGTTTTTTTTGCCAGGAGAAAAGTTTGTCCACTAAAAACACGAAATTCACGAACAAAACCTTACTTTGGGAGGGCGTTCGTGAGTTTCGTGTTTTTAGTGGACTAAAAGGTTTGCGTCAAACAGCCAAAAGTTTGCGCGCACGCGCAATGGCCGCTGCTACCTGCTGCGGGGCGGTGCCGCCAGTGTGGTTGCGCGCAGCGAGCGAGCCTTCCAGCGTAAGCACCGCGTAGATGTCATCCGCGATCAGGCTGGAGAACTGCTGCAACTCTTCCAGCTTGAGTTCGGCCAGGTCGACGCCACGTTGTTCGGCAAAACGCACCGCCAGTGCAACGGCCTCGTGCGCATCGCGGAACGGCAATCCCTTTTTCACAAGATAGTCGGCTAGGTCGGTCGCGGTGGCGTAGCCCTGCAGGGCGGCGCGGCGCATGGCTTCCGGCTTGACCGTGATGCCGGCCATCATGTCGGCGTAAATGCGCAGCGTCTGTGTCAATGTATCCACGGTATCGAACAGCGGCTCTTTGTCTTCCTGATTATCCTTGTTGTAGGCCAGCGGCTGGCCCTTCATCAGGGTGAGCAGGGCAACCAGGTTGCCGTTCACGCGTCCGGTCTTGCCGCGCACCAGCTCCGGCACGTCGGGATTTTTCTTCTGCGGCATGATGGAAGAGCCGGTACAGAAGCGGTCGGCGATGTCGATGAAGCCGAAGCGCGGATTCATCCACAGGATCAGTTCTTCCGACAAGCGCGACAGATGCGTCATGGTCAGCGCGGCGGCGGCGGTGAATTCGATGGCAAAGTCGCGGTCGGAAACCGCATCCAGCGAGTTCTGGCATACCGCTTCGAATCCCAGCAGTTCCGCCACCATTTCGCGTTTGATCGGGTAGCTGGTGCCGGCCAGAGCTGCAGCACCCAGCGGCAGGCGGTTTACGCGGCGGCGTGCATCTGTGAAACGCTCGACATCGCGCTGGCACATTTCGAAATAGGCCATCAGGTGATGCGCAAAGCTCACCGGCTGCGCCACCTGCAAGTGGGTAAACCCGGGCATGACGGTGTGCGTGTGGTGCTGCGCCAGATCGAGCAGCGCGCTTTGCATGCCCTTGAGCAACAGGACGATGTCGTCGATGGCGCTGCGCAGATACAAACGGATGTCGGTTGCCACCTGGTCGTTGCGCGAACGGCCAGTATGCAGGCGTTTGCCAGCGTCGCCAACCATCGTGGTGAGCCGCTTCTCAATATTCAGGTGCACATCTTCCAGGTCCAGCTGCCAGTCGAAATCGCCGCTGATGACTTCGTTTTCGATTTCGGCCAGGCCGCGCCGGATGTCCTGCAGGTCCTGTTCGCTGATAATGGCGCAGGATGCGAGCATCTGCGCATGTGCCAGGGAGCCCTGTATATCGAACAGCGCGAGGCGTTTGTCGAAGTCCACCGAAGCGGTATAACGCTTCACCAGTTCGGCCACGGGTTCGTTAAAACGTCCCGACCATGTTTGATTGTCTTGCATCGTTGCCATGTCTTGTCCAGAATGAGCGGCACTTGAAAGGTCGAAATGCCGGAGACGCGCAGTATAAATCAAAACATTAGCCCCAAGCTGCTGCCCAACTTCCTCAATTTGGGCACGGTGCTGCGCATTGTGCTGCTGGTGAACGGCATCGCGCTGCTGGGCGTGGTGTCGCAGTCCGCCTCTCTGGCGGACATGCGGGACAGTTTTTTGCAGGGCTCGGCGCTGTTGCAGCCGGTGCTGCTGATCAGTCTGCTGCTGTTGTACGGGCTGAATCCCGTGCTGTTGCGGGTGGCGTACTGGCAAGGGGCGCTGGCCGTGACGGCGGTGGTCGCGGCGGTCACCGTGACACTCGACGTGTTGGGCGGCGATCTGTTCTCTGTGCTGGGCGATGTCGGCGCGTTTCGCTACACCCGCCATGCACTGGTGGGCATCGCGGTGACCCTGATATTGCTGGCATACTTCCGCTTGCGCGCGCTGGCACTCTCCCCGGCAAAACAGGAGGCGCGGCTGCAGGCGCTGCAGGCGCGCATCCGGCCGCATTTCCTGTTCAATACCATTAATGCCGTGCTGAGTATCGTGCGCAGCGACCCCAAGCGTGCCGAAACGGCGCTGGAAGACATGTCCGACCTGTTTCGCATGGCGATGAACGAACCCCACGAAATGGTCGAATTAAGCAAGGAAGTGGAACTCGCACGGCAATACCTGGGTATCGAGGAATTGCGTCTGGGCGAGCGCCTCAAGGTGCACTGGGACACGCAGAACATGCCGCCGGATGCACTTATCCCGCCGCTGATTCTGCAGCCGCTGCTGGAGAATGCCGTGTATCACGGCATTGAGCCGCTGGCCGAGGGCGGGACCATTGATGTCAGGTTGTATCTGGAGCGCAATGAAATGCATCTGGAAATAAGCAATCCCGTGCAAGCCCGGACGAAACCGCGGGGCGACGGCCACAAGATGGCGCTGTCCAATATTCGCGAGCGGCTGGATTTGCTGTTCGATGTCGAAGCGCAATACCGCGTGGAGCGCGACGACGGACATTACCAGGTTCACATCCTCATCCCTTACGTGAAAGGGCAGTCCGCATGAACGACACCATCACCCTGCCGCTCACCGTCTTTGTCGTGGACGACGAGCAGCCCGCGCGCAACCGCTTGAAGGAATTGCTGCAGGATTGTTCGGTGCAGTTTCCGCTGCAACTGGTGGGCGAGGCGGGCAACGGGCAGGAGGCGCTGGATAAGCTGGCCGAGACGCCCAGCGAAGTCGTGCTGATGGACATACGCATGCCGCAAATGGACGGCATCGAGCTCGCGCGCCACCTGAACAAGCTCGACCATCCGCCGGTCATCATTTTCACAACAGCCTACGATGCCTACGCCATCCAGGCATTCGAACAGCATGCCATCGACTACCTGCTCAAGCCGATACGTCTGGGGCGCCTGTTCGATGCGCTCTCTCGCGCGCGCGATGCCGTGCCGATACGCACCGAAGTATTGCGCGAACTGACGCCCGAACCGCGCAGCAACCTCTCCACCCACGAGCGCGGCAGGGTGCTGCTGATTCCGATAGAGCAGGTGCTTTACTTGCGCGCCGAATTGAAATACGTCACCGTACGCACGGCGGAACGCGAATATCTCATCGAAGAATCGCTCACCGCGCTGGAAAAAGAATATGCTGCGCGCTTCGTGCGCATTCATCGCAACTGCCTGGTGGCAAGAGAAGCGATTGCAGGCTTCGAAAAAGGCGGCGAGGAAGGCGAAAGCGGCTGGCTGATGATCGTAAAGGGGTTGGCGGAACGACTTCCGATAAGCCGCCGCCAATTGGGTATAGTCAAGGAATACAGAAAATAGCCATGCGTATACTGATCATTGAAGACAATCGGGATCTGGCCACCAATATGTTCGACTTCCTGGAGGGGAAAGGGCATGTGGTGGACGCGGCGGGCGATGGCATCACCGGCATGCACCTGGCGCTGGTGAACCAGTACGACGCGATCGTGCTCGATCTCACGCTGCCGGGAATGGATGGCATCACACTGTGCCGCAAGCTGCGCGACGAGGGCGGCAAGTCTACGCCGGTACTGATGATTACCGCGCGCGACTCGCTGGACGACAAGATTGCGGGATTGGAAGCGGGCGCGGACGATTATCTGGTCAAACCGGCCGAGTTGCGCGAGGTGGAATTGCGCTTGCGCGTGCTGTACCGGCGCATCGGCGAACAAACGCAGACGCAGAAGAAGCTGGCGGTGGAAGATCTCTGCCTCGATACGCTCACCTGCTCGGTGCGGCGCGGGGATAAGTTTATCGAATTGCCCCCTATTCCCTACAAGATACTGAACATGCTGATGTTGCGTTCGCCCCAAGTGGTCAAACGCGACGATATCGAACAGGCGGTGTGGGGAGAAGGGCGCCCGGATAGCGACTCGCTGCGTGCGCATGTGCACTTGCTCAGGGAGCTCATCGACAAACCTTTCGAGCGCAAGTTGCTACGCACGTTGCGCGGTTTCGGCTATCAAATTGCGAGCCCGGATGTTCCAGACCAATAGCCTTCGATTCAAGGTCGCATTCTTCTATGCGCTCTTCGGTGCCGGGCTGAGCATCATTCTTTCCGCCGGCGTTTTCTTTCTGGTGCGGGAGAGCGGGATTCGCCTCATCGACAAGGTATTGCTCGCGGAACTGTACGAGCATGCCAGCGAATCCAAGTTTTCGTCGCCCAATACCGCCTCCATCAAGGGCTATATTCTTTCGCAAGATCAAACCAGCAAGGAAATCCCCGCCGAAGTCAGGAATCTGGCGCCGGGCAACTACAACGTTGCTATCGGGGAAGCCGATTTCCGCGTTCTGATTCTGGATGTGGGGGATGCGCGTTTCTTCATGATGTTCGACACGTCGAATCTGCGCCTGCAGGAATCCGAATTCATTCGCTTCGTGACGCTGTTTGTACTGTTCATGATTGTCAGTTCATCCATCGGCGGGGTCATATTGGCCAGCCGCGTCACCGCATCGGTTACCCGACTCGCCAAACAGGTCGGAAAAGCGCAACCGGGCGACCTGGATTTGTCCCTGATCAAACTCACCAGCAACGACGAAGTGGGGGAACTGGCGCGCGCCTTCGACCGCTATCTGCGGCGCTTGCGCGAGTTCGTCGAACGCGAGAATTACTTCACGGCGGACGTAAGCCATGAATTGCGCACGCCGCTCGCCATCATGCTGGGCACGGTGGAGGTGCTGGAGCAAGACGAAACGCTTTCCGCAAAACAAAAGGTGCGGCTCGCGCGCATACGCCGCGCCGCGCAGGACATGATAGACCTGACCGCCGCACTGCTGCTGCTTGGCCGCGAGCACCACAATGCCGCGGACGAACAAGTCTGCGACGTTGCCGAAGTGGCCAAGGCGTGCGTTGAAAAGCACAAGCACCTGATCGGAGAGCGTCCGATACGCATCGAAATGGAAATCATGGCGCAGCCCAGTCTGATCGCCGAGCGCCCGCTGCTGGAAATCGTGATCGGCAATCTGATCCGGAATGCGCTGTTCCATACCAAGTCGGGCAGCGTCCTGCTTCGGCTTGATGCGCAGCGGCTGATCGTGCAGGACACCGGGGCCGGCATGCGCCCGGAAGAGTTGGCGCGCGCGCTCGAACGCTATTACAAGGGAGCATCGAGCGCCGGGGCGGGTGTCGGCCTGTCTCTGGTAAAGCGCATCTGCGACCGATACGGATGGCGCATATCCCTGGACAGCACGGAAGGCCGGGGCACCACGGCAGAAATCGATTTCTCCGAGCGCCGCAGCGTGAGTCGGCCCGTCCCCGGAGCGTCCGGTCAGTGAACTGAGCAGTCTTCACCCGATCGCGCCAGGCACAAATTCCCCGCAAGTTGAAAGTTTATTAACGTTCCGTATCAAGGCGCGCAGGCAGCGATAGCCGCACTCCCGCAAGGGAGACAACGACTCGGGACATCAAGATTTTCTCAAATTCCTGCAAATTTCCGTCACAAAAATCACAAATTCACACTTCCTTCACGATGCGTTGACAAGCGCTTCACAGGGCCGTTGCTAGGATGCATCCCATCTTGTGCAAGATGTTACTCAACCCCATTGCGCAGGTAGGTATACAAGGGCTTTTAGTTGTGTGCTGCACATCTCAAATAACTGGAGGAGAAAAAATGAAAAAAATCGTACTGTCCCTCGCAAGCGTGTTGGTTGCAACCGCATTTGCACCAGAAGCATCCGCTATTCCTGCTTTCGCAAGACAACAGGGCAAGGCATGTTCCACCTGCCACTTTCAACACTATCCGGCACTGAACGACTACGGCCGCAGCTTCAAGGCTTCCGGCTTCACCGAAATGGGCAAGCAGGGCACCATCAAGGGCGATAACCTCTCCCTGCCTGAAGTGCTGAATTCCAGCCTGTTCTTCAAGTTCCGCTATCAGAAGACCAACGGCTCAGATCTGTCCGCCGATGCTTCGCAGGCCAGCGGCGAGTGGCAAGTTCCCGACGAATTCGCGCTGCTGATGGGCGGTCGCGTTTCCAACAACATCGGCTTCATGCTCGAAGGCCAATTGGCTGCTCCGGATGCGCCGCTGGTTGCCGGTTTCAAGATGCCCTTCATGTACGGCGTTGGCGAAGGCGAGATGAAAGTGGGTCTGGTACCGTTTACCACGGACGGTTTGGGCGCTGCATACGGCTTCGAACTGCTGAACACCGGTTCTGTGCGTAACGTACGTATCTCCGAGCATCGCAGCGAAACTTCCGCCCAGCAATACATCGGCACTGCAGCAGCAGCGCAAGGCGTGGCTCTTGTGGTGGTCGATCCGATGTACTACGTGAACGTTACCCGCTATAGCCCCCACCATGCCGGAGAGACTGCAGGGCAGAAGATGAACCTGACCTATGCGCGCGTGGCCGTTACGCCGACCATAGGCGAATGGGATGTGGGTGTTGGCGTCCAGGCTTGGTCTGGCACAGCTGCTGATGCAACTGGTGTGGATGCGCAGACCTACAAGGCGACTGCGCTTGATGCACAGGCGCAAGGTGCGGTAGCCGGCATGCCGCTGGGTCTGTATTTCACCTATGCCACAGCCCCCGGCTCGGCAACGGCGACCGAAGCAGGCAGCAACTTCTTTAACTCCAACTTTGACACAGCTGGTACCTGGACGAGCGAGAATCCCAACAGCAAGAAGGCCACTACCATCCTGGCAGAGCTTGGCGTTCTGCCCGGCACGGCAACCGTGGTGCTTGGTTATCGCAAGGCTGACAACGGAAAGTCTGCTAACTCCAAGGACGACGCGATAACAATTGGCGGCACTTACCAGTTCGCACAAAACGTCCAGTTGCAGGTGATGCATTCCACACGCAGCAAGGCTGGCTCGGTCGGTCGCTATGATGGCACCGCAGAGAAGGGCAGTGCACTGACAACATTCATGTTGTCAGCAGGACTGTAACGGTTAGTTTGACGATTTTGGGAAGGCCGCAAGGCCTTCCTTTTTTCGTTTCTCAAACAACGTTTTATACAGAATTGAGGGAGGATCGCACATGAAACATAACTATAAAAGCATCGCCAGATGCCTGAGCTTGTGCGGCACACTGGCAGGACTGCTGCTGCCGGCAACGGCCAGCGCGGATGATGCCGTCGTCGTGCCACCGCTTGAAGAACGGCTGCAACTTTGCGCCGGTTGCCACAATCCGGACGGCAACAGCATCATTCCGGAAAACCCGAAACTATCGGGCCTGAATGCCAAATACCTCAACCGCCAATTGAAGGATTTCAAGAGCGGCGACCGGGCCAGCCCGATCATGAGCAGCATTATTCCGATGGTCGACGAGTCTGAGTTCAAAGCGCTGGCGGCTTATTTCAGCGAACAGAAGCGTACCGCCGGCGTGTCGGAAAAACCGGATTTGGCCGTGCTGGGCAAACAGATATACGACGAGGGTATCATCGGCAGCGCCGTACCGGCGTGTTCCGGTTGCCACAACGAGGACGGCAGCGGTACCGACAAATATCCGCGCCTGACCGGACAGCATTCGCTCTACGTCTCCAGCCAGTTGACGAATTTCAAGAGCGGCGAACGCAAGAACGATCCCAAAGCCGTCATGCAGACCGTTGCCAAGCGTATGAGTGAGGCGGAGATTCAGGCGGTGTCTGAATATATCGTTACCTTGAAGGAAGCCGAATAATGAAAACATTACTCTCTATCTGTGTAGCGCTCCTGTTGCCCTTGCAGGCGACTGTGGTTGTAGCGGCCGATGCCCAGCCTCCCAAGGTTTTCGGCAAAAAAGGCTATTTCTGGGACGAGATGACGCCCGAGCGTGCTGCGGTTTTGCGCGGCGGCGGCGATCCGGTGAAGGGCAAGGAATCTTTCCGTGGTTGCCAGGGTTGCCACAAGGCCGACGCGGCCGGCGTGCGGGAAGGCGTTTACCCGCGTCTGACCGGACAGCATGCCAGCGTGCTGATCAAGCAGATCACCGAAATCCGCGCGGGCATCCGCAGCAATCCGAAAATGTTGCCGTTTGTGGAAGATCCCGCCATCGCGATGGAAGAGATCGGCGATATCGCAGCCTATCTGGCCACACTGACGTCGGTGCGCGAGAACGGCAAGGGTGCGGAAGACATGTCGGCACGCGGCAAGAAGTTGTTCACGGACAACAAGTGCTTCGAATGCCACGGCAAGAACGGCGAGGGCAATGCCGCCAAGTCTTTCCCGGTCGTTGCCAGCCAGCACTACGGTTATCTGTTGCGCGAGATGAAGTGGATCAAGCAGGGGGTGCGCGGCAATTCCAACCCCGACATGGTCAAGGCAATCGCCAAGTTCTCGCAAGGCGATCTGGAGGCGGTGGCCGACTATTTGTCGCGGCTGCCTGATTACCGGACCGTCGCAACACCCGTGGCCAGCAAATAAATCGCAACATCATCGTCGCGGCGGAGCGTAGCGGCAACGGCATGCGCGGTTGCCGTCCGCCGCCGGCGATATCGAGGGGAAAGATATGAAGAAAGCACGAACAGGGGCCGGTTTGCTGGCAGTTGCGGCATTGTTGGGCATGACGATTGCAACTGCGGTACGTGCCGCCGATACTGCCGGGCTGGTAGAGACCTGCTTTGCCTGCCATGGCAAAAACGGCGTTAGTACCGATGCCAACGTGCCCAGCATTGCCAGTTATTCCGAAGAGTATCTGGCCGGCACCATGAAGAAATACCAGAAGAAGGATCGTCCCTGCGTTGAAGCGGAATACCACTCCGGCAGCAAGAAAGGCACGAAGACGGACATGTGCAAAATTGCGGCCGGGTTGAGCGAGGGCGATGTCAAACAAATCGGCGAATTCTTTGCCGCACAGACTTTCGTTCGTACACCGCAAACGTTCGATGCGGAACTGGCCAAACAGGGCAAGGCGATACACAACACCAAGTGCTATACCTGCCACGCCGACGACGGCAGCCTGCCGAGCGACAATGCAGGAATTCTGGCGGGGCAAAAGATCGCGTATCTCAGGCAGCAGATCAAGTTCTTCAAGGAAGGCAAACGTCCCATGTCCAAGAAGATGAAACCGAAACTGGAATCGCTGGACGATGCGCAACTGGAGGCCGTTGTTCATTTCTACGGCAGTCTCCAGTAAGCGGACGAATGCGAATTGCGGAAACAACTCACGGGAAGCGCAAGCTTCCCGTGTTGTTTTCGGTGTGCAGGAAAGCATGCGGCGATCATGGATGGCGAGTGCTTAAGCGAGAGAATACAAAATGAAAATACCACAGACACTTAAAAACATATGGCATGTGCTGCGCCGCCCGAGCGCGCATTACTCGCTGCTCGCCCTGCTGGGTGCGGGCTTTGCCGCCGGCATCATTTTCTGGGGCGGATTCAATACCGCGATGGAAGCGACCAACAAGCTCGAATTCTGCATTTCCTGCCATGAAATGCGGGATACGGTTTACGAGGAATACAAACTCTCCGTGCACTATTCCAACCGCACCGGCGTGCGCGCGGTCTGCTCCGACTGCCATGTGCCCAAAGACTGGGTGCACAAAATGAAGCGCAAGATACAGGCGAGCGGCGAATTGTGGGGCAAGCTCACGGGCACGATAGACACCAAAGAAAAATTCGAGGCAAAGCGCCTCGAACTGGCCAGGCATGAATGGGCGCGCATGAGGGCTTCGGATTCGCGCGAATGCCGCAATTGCCACAGCTACGAGGGCATGAATACCGAGGAACAGGACCCGAGTGCCAAGATCAAGCACGCCCAAGCCGCAAAGCCCGATTCGGGCAAGACCTGCATCGACTGCCACAAGGGGATCACCCACGAGTTGCCCGAGGGGGCGGGGGAAGAGCCGTAGGGGCGGACTTTTTTGCGGCTGCGCAGCCGCGTTGCAGGATTGCCTCGGGCGGGATGCAAAATTATTCGCAACTTTACGTATTTCTCACATTGGGTTGACGGTCGCTTGACAACGACCTTGCTAGTATCAATGCCATCGTGAATACGGTTTCGAGTTGCCGGAAGCGCGAGAGAGGATAGATGTTCAGCAGTGGGAAAAGGGGGGAGTCAGCCGCCGGGAGGGACAGCAAAACACCGCTGGTGCCGGCGTTCTAATGATATAAAAACTACCATGCCGAGAGGATGGGGCCATACTGGAATCAGGATTTTCAGCAACACAGGGGGCAAGAAGACCGCCAGTGGAAAACCGGACCTGGACCCATAACATCAACAAGGGCGAGTAGTGCAGGAAAGTAGGGGAGGCAGGTTTGTCAATCGCGCGCGCTGCCAATCAGCGCAGTGCATAACAGGCCGGAGCCTCCCCATTTTATTTGCCGCAATTCCGGAGTTCTCCGCAGAAAATCAACCGCTGTTGCGCAATCCGGTGGCGATGCCGTTGATGGTCAGGTGGATCGCGCGCTTCACCTTTTCGTCGTTGTCGCCCGCGCGGTGGCGTTGCAACAGCGCAACCTGCAAGTGGTTGAGCGGATCAATATACGGCGAACGGGTGCGCAGGCTGCGCGCGAAAGCCGGATTGTCCTGCAGCAGGCTGGTATTGCCGGTCACCTTGAACAGCATTTCGACCGTGGTTTCCCATTCGCTGTCGATCGCGCCGAAAATGCGCTCGCGCAGTTCGACATCTTCCACCAGTTCGGCGTAACGCGAGGCGATGCCCATGTCGGTCTTGGACAGCACCATATCCATGTTGGACATCAGGCCGCGGAAGAATGCCCAGTTCTTGTACATCGCCTGCAATTGTTTTAATCCGGATTCGCCCTCGCGCGCCACGAAATTTTTCACGGCAGTGCCGTAGCCGTACCAGCCCGGCAGCATCACCCGGTTCAAGCCCCAACTGAACACCCAGGGGATTGCGCGCAAATCCTCGATCTTGTCGGAAGGTTTGCGCGAAGAAGGGCGGCTGCCGATGTTGAGTTCGGCGATTTCGCGTATCGGCGTCGCGGTAAAAAAGTAATCGGTAAAGCCGGGCGTTTCGTACACCAGCTTGCGGTAGGCCGCGAAGGCATCCAGGCTCAGCGCCTCCATGATGCGGTGGTATTCCGGCATGGTGCTGTCCGCGCCGTGGTGGTGCAGCAGCGTGGCCTCCAGCGTGGCCGCCACCAGCGTCTCCAGGTTGCGGCGGCCGATCTCCGGGTTGGAATATTTGCTGGCGATCACCTCGCCCTGCTCGGTGATGCGGATCTGGCCGTTCACGCTGCCCGGCGGTTGCGCCAGAATCGCGTCGTAGCTGGGACCGCCGCCGCGACCCACGGTGCCGCCTCGGCCGTGGAACAGGCGCAGCTCGATGCCGTGTTTCTCGAACACCTTCACCAGCTCGACTTCGGCCTTGTACAGCTCCCAGTTCGCGGTGAGATAGCCGCCGTCCTTGTTGCTGTCGGAATAGCCCAGCATGACTTCCTGCGTGTCGTTGCGGCTCGCCAGCAGTTTGCGGTACCAGGGCAGCGAGAACAGTGCGTCCATGATGGCGGCGCCGCCGCGCAAATCCTCGATGGTCTCGAATAGCGGGATGATGTTGATGTGCAGTGTGTCGCTGCCCTCCAGCAAACCGAACTGCTGCAGCACCAGCGCCAGTTCCAGCATGTCGCTCACGGCATCGGTCTTGGAGATGAGGTGGTTGGGCAGCGCATCGCGTCCGTAACGGCGGTGGATGTCTGCGGCGGCTTGCATGATGCGCAATTCGCTTTTCGGCACATCGGAGTAAGCCTCGATGTCGCCCAGCAAGGGTTTGGCAGCCTGCAGGGTGTCGAGCAGCACGGCGCGCTTGCCGGCTTCGTCCAGGTCGGAGTAGTTGGCCTGACCTACACCGCCCCGCCCCTCCTCGTTCGAATTTTCAGGGATGTGTGGGGCGGTGTGCGGTTGCTCCCGCAAACGGCTGCTACGCAGTAACGTGTCGCAACCGCTCCGGGCAAACAATTCGCTCACGGTTTGTTCGATGATGGCGCTGTGCTGGCGCATGTCCAGCGGCGCGAGGTAGAAGCCGAACAGTTCGGCGGCACGCCGCAGATCGGCGAGGCGGCCTTTCGCCAGGTACACGGCGCCATGCTTGAACAGCGAAGCTATCATCACGTCCAGGTCGGCGATGAATTCCTGCACTGTGGCATAGGGCTGCGCATGCGGGTCCACCGGACGCGGATGCGTAATGTCGTGGCCGAGCTGCGCGGCGGTGGCCGACAGCCGCGAATAGATCAGGATCAGCGCACGGCGATAGGGTTCATCGTCGCGGGCGGAGGCTTTGTCCGGCGAGGCGTCGGATAGTTTGCGCATCTCGGGCGTGATTTCCACCAGACGGTCGGTCAGGCTCAGGCGCTTGCCGAGCAGATTGGCTTCATTCAGATAGTGTTCGAAGGCCAGCGCGGAATGGTATTGCACCGCATCCGACATCACATCGTGCGTGACGAAGGGATTGCCGTCTCGGTCGCCGCCTATCCAACTGCCCACGCGCAACAGCGGGGGCACCTTGATGTCCTTGTCGAAGCGCGTTTCCAGTTGCTTCTCCAGGTTCGCGTAGAGCTTCGGGATTTCGAGCAGGAAGGTGTAGCGGTAGTACTCCAGGCCGTTGCGGATCTCGTCGCGCACCGTCAGCTTGGCCGTGCGCAGCATGCGCGTCTGCCACAGGATCAGCACGAAGCGGTGCAGGGCTTCCTCGTTCTCGGCCAGATCGTCCGGGGTCATGTCCACGCGGTCGCGGCCGGAGAGCAGGCTGGAAATGATGAGTTGGCAATCGAGAATGCTTTTGCGCTGCACTTCGGTCGGGTGCGCGGTCAGCACGGGCGAGATCAGCGCGCTGTCCAGAAATGCCTGCAGCGTTTTACTGTCGATCTTCCGTGCTTCGAGCCTGTTCAGCGCCAACTGCAGCGAGCCGCCCTTGGGCGGCGTACCCGCCTTGAGGTGGGCACGGTGGCGGCGATTGTGGTGCAGGTCTTCGGCGATATTGGTGAGCTGCGAAAAATAGCTGAACGCGCGTACCACGGCCAGGGTGTCGGCGGGCGACAGCGCATCCAGCATCTGCTCCAGCGTTTCGCCGTCGCGCTCGTCCTGCGTTGTGCGGAAGCGAACCGCGGCGCGGCGCACGTTTTCCACCAGTTGAAAAACGTCTTCGCCTTCCTGCTCGCGCAAGGTGTCGCCGAGGATGCGTCCCAACAGGCGCAAGTCAGCGCGCAGGGGCAGGTCTTTACTGGAAATGTCGGCTGGTGCAGAGATCAGATTCATGCTGTATGTATATAGGTCGGCGGCGCAAAAGCGCGGCGCACCTGTTAGAATGCGCCGTGCATAGACCGCAAATTATTTATCGTTAGGAAACCCCGATGAGTCAGGCTTCACTTATTCCCCCAGCCCGTCTGGTGATCGCTTCGCGTGAGAGCGCTTTGGCCATGTGGCAAGCTGAACATATACGAGACAGGCTGCGCGCATTATACCCGCAAACGCAAGTCAGCATTTTGGGCATGACCACACAGGGCGACCAGATACTTGACGTGACTTTGTCCAAGATCGGCGGCAAGGGCCTGTTCGTGAAAGAACTCGAAACTGCACTGGAGAACGGTAGCGCCGACATCGCGGTGCATTCGCTGAAGGACGTGCCGATGAACCTGCCGGACGGTTTCGCGCTGCCCTGCATCGGCGAGCGCGAAGACCCGCGCGACGCCTTTGTTTCCAACAAATTCGACAACCTGCAATCCCTGCCTGAGGGCAGCGTGGTTGGCACCTCCAGCCTGCGTCGCGAAAGCCAACTGCGCGCGCGTTTCCCGCATCTCAAGATTGAACCGCTGCGCGGCAACGTGCAGACCCGTCTGCGCAAACTGGACGAAGGCCAGTATGCCGCCATCATCCTCGCCGCCGCCGGCCTGAAACGCCTGGGACTGGGTGAGCGTATCCGCGCTGTGATCTCCAGCGACGACAGCTTGCCCGCCGTGGGCCAAGGCGCGCTCGGCATCGAGACGCGTGCCGACCGCGCCGACCTCAAAGCAATTCTGGCTCCCCTGCACCATGCCGACACCGCCGCCTGTGTGCTGGCGGAGCGCGCCATGAGCCGCGCGCTGGCCGGCAGTTGCCAGGTGCCGCTGGGCGGTTTCGCCGAAGTTCAAAACGGCAAGCTGCGCATGCGCGGTTTCGTCGCCACGCCGGACGGCACGCGTTTGCTGCGCGCCGAACACATGGGCGAGATCGCAAATCCGGAAGCGCTGGGCGACATCGTTGCGCAGGACTTGCTCAAACAGGGCGCGGGCGAAATTCTCGCGGCGCTGTCTCTATAACAAACGTAGGGTGGGCACGTTGTTGGTGCCCACGCTGTGGGCATTACCGCGTGGGCAGACGTAGGTTGGGCAAAGCGCAGCGTGCCCAACATTGTTGAGTGTTGATAGGGCCTGTTGGGCACGCTGCGCTTTGCCCAACCTACGGGAAGCGGCTTTTCAGTTTTGCTTCCGTCTCGTCCGGTGTGGTAATTCTCTGTGATCTCTGTGGCAAGTGAATTTATGATTTCCAGCCTTCCGCTAGCCGGACTTAACATCGTCGTCACGCGGCCGCGAGAACAGGCGGCCGGTCTGGTGCAGCGCGTCACGCAATTGGGTGGCAGGCCATTGCTGTTTCCCCTGCTGGAAATCAAAGCAGTAACTGACGAACGGGCATTGCGCGAACAACTGATCCGCCTGCCGCAAACCGACCTTGCGATTTTCATCAGTCCCAATGCCGTGCATTACGGCATGGCGGCGATACGCGCGGCGGGTGAACTTCCTGCATCGGTGAAAATCGCCGCCGTCGGGCAAAGCAGCGCAACAGCGTTGCGCGAACTGGGCATTGCCGAGGTTATCGTCCCGGCCGCGCGATTCGACAGCGAGGGTTTGCTGGCGCTGCCCGAATTGCAGAACGTTGCCGGCAAACGCGTGATGATCCTGCGCGGTGACGGCGGGCGCGAGTTGCTCGGCGATACGCTCAGGGCGCGCGGCGCGACGGTGGACTATGTCTGCTGTTATCTGCGTGGCAAAGCCGACGCGGATGCGGCGGCGTTGCTGGCGGCAGCACCGGATGCCATCACAGTGACCAGCAGCGAAGCCTTGCAGCATCTGTGGGACACGCTCGACGAGCGGGGCAGGACAAGGCTGGCAGCCGTGCCCTTGTTCGTGCCGCATGCGCGCATCGCGGCGGCGGCACGGCAACAGGGCTGGCAGCAGGTCGTCGTCACTGAATCCGGAGATGACGGACTGATGTCCGGTTTGGTAGCATGGGCACACGATAAAGGGAATCCAAGCGATGAATGACCAGACTCAATTGCCGCAAGCCGGCTCTTCCGACCGCCCCAATGGTGAATCCGGCGCGTCCGCGCCGCGCGGCAGCCGCATCGGCGACTGGCTGGCGCGCGTCACGCTGACACAACTGACGCTGGTGGTGCTGGTGGGCGTTTTTGTGTGGCAATGGCTGGATGCGCATAACCGGCTCGACCAGACGCAGGAGCAGGTGGCGCGCCGCCTGTCCGAAGTGGAAGCGGAGAACAAGGGCAACCGGATTCTGGTGACACAGAACCAGGAACTGGTGCGCGAGCTCGGCGGCAAACTCAGCCTGCTGGAAAGCAAATATGCCGAGACGCAAAATCAGCGTATCGCCATCGAATCCCTGTACGTCGAAATGTCGAGCAGCCGCGACCAGACAGCGCTGGCCGAAGTGGAGCAGATGCTGCTGATCGCCGGGCAGCAACTGCAGCTCTCCGGCAACGTGAAAGCGGCGCTGATCGCCATGCAGCAGGCGGAGAGTCGCCTGCAGCGCCCCGCATTTGCCGCCCTGAAAAAACGCATCGACCAGGACATCGACAAACTGCGCGCCCTGCCCAGCATCGACGTGGCGGCCATCAACTTGGGGCTGGATGGGGTAATCGCCGCAGTGGACGGTTTGCCGCTGGCGCAGGACACGCGCATCCGGGCGAACGAGCAAGCGGCAGCGGCCGATCCCGCAGCGGGTGCATGGAAACGTTTCTGGCGCGACGTGTGGCTGGAAGCGAAGCAACTGGTGCGCATCGAAAACACCGCAAGCCAGGAAATGCCGCTGTTGTCGCCGACGCAGGATTTTTTCCTGCGCGAAAACCTGAAGCTGCGCCTGTTGTCCGCGCGCATGGCGCTGCTCACGCGCGACGAGGTGAGTTTCCGCCGCGACCTGAAAACTTCGCAGGAATGGCTCAAGCGCTATTTCGACGCCAAATCGGCCCCGTATGCGCAGGCGATGGGCGCCTTGCAGAAACTCGCCGCCTCCAACATCGTGATCCAACTGCCCAACCTCGGCGGCAGCCTGGAAGCGGTGCGCAATTATCGCGTCTCGCGTGAACGGAGCGCGCGATGAAAACGCTGTTCTGGTTGCTCGGACTGTTCGCGGCGGCGGTTGCGGTGACGCTGGCCGCGCGCAACCCGGGCTATGTGCAGTTCGTTTACCCGCCGTATCGTATGGAGATGTCTCTGACGCTGTTTGCGCTCGCGTTGGCGGGAATTTTCGTGCTGGCCTATATGCTGTTGCGGCTGGTCCTCGCCACGCTGCACCTGCCGCAATATGTGCATGCATTCCGCGAAGAGCGGGCCGCCAGAAAAGGCCGCGAGGCGATGATGGCGGCGCTCAAGGCCTATTTCGAGGGACGTTTTGCGGCGGCGGAAAAGGCCGCCGTGCGTGCCATGGATATGGGCGAAAAATCCGGACTCAATTCTGTCGTCGCCGCGCGCTCCGCGCATGAGCTTCGCGAGTTTGCCCGGCGCGACGCCTATCTGGACGATGCCGAAACCAGAAGCGTGGGCGACACTACCATGCGCTTGATGGCAAAAACCGAATTCCAGCTCGACCAGAAGCAACCGCAATCCGCGCTCAGTTCGCTGAAGGAATTGAGCGACACGGGCATGCACAAGCACGTCGGCGCGTTGACGCTGGAGTTGAAGGCGCAGCAGCAGTCGCGCAACTGGGACGCGGTGCTGGAGGTGACGGCGCAACTGGAAAAACGCCGCGCCATCGACAAATTTGTGGCCGAACAGCTGCGCCAGCAAGCCTGGCTCGAAAAATTGCGCGGCCAGTCAAGCGATGTCGCCGCGTTGCGGGCATTGTGGAAATCCATCCCCGGCGAGTTCAAGCGCCGCACCAAAATTGCCGCTGCGGCAGCCGAAGCGTTCGGCAGACTGGGCGATTGCCGGAGTGCACAGCAACTGCTTGCCGACTGCCTCAATACGCAATGGGACGGCGACCTGGTCACGTTGTACGGCGAATGCCCCAGCGACAACAACATCGCGCAGATCGAGCAAGCCGAGCGCTGGCTGAAGCAGCACACCGACGATGCCGGGCTGTTGCTGGCCTTGGGCAAGCTGTGCATGCATCAACAACTGTGGGGCAAGGCCCAGAGCTATCTGGACGCCAGCCTCAGCCTGGCGACAAGCAAAGCAGCGTATGCCGCCCTCGGCCAACTCGCCGAAAAGCTCGGCAAGCCGGAACAGGCGCTCGCCTACTTCCAGAAATCTGCGCAAACGGCAAAGCCGGAGTAAAACAGTCCGCCATGAGGGCGAATCGAAGCGATTCGCCTTCCCCGCCGACAAAACAAATTAGTTACATAAAAACAATAGATAATAAAATTTCAAAAACATGCCGGGGCAAAAAGGTATAGGTGCAGTTCTATATCTATTGGCATATACCCGACCACAGGGACTACTGTTAAAGTTCTGTTACCGGGTGGGGCAGTACCAAGAATTCTCTGGAGTTCCGATCCGCAGGCCCGTAACGGTTTTGAGGAGTCTCAGTGAAGCGCAGTGTGTACATCTTTTTGAATTGCCTGAGTGTTTTTCTTTGGGTAACAGTTTCAGCATGTTCCCATACATCCCCGCCACCGACTGCCGCCTGCACTCCCGCGCCCAGCCCCGCGCCGGTTATCGCACAAGAGCAACCGCGCGTGCCGGACGAATATATCGTCACGCTGGCGCCCGATGTGGATAAAGACATCATCTTCAAGTATTACGGCAGCCTGGGCATCAAGGACATTTATGCGCTCGGGGGCGAAACGTTCCTGCTGGTGCTGGTGAACGATCCAGGCCCGCAGAAAATGGAATCCCTGATCGACGCAGAGGAGCGCATCGTGGTGGTTCAACCCAATCTCATCTACTGGGACAATCGCAGCGGCGGAATCGCAAAATAATCCGGCACGCGACGCCCGATCAGGGGGAAAATATCCCCATCGAATAAACCTTGAGGAGGGGATATGAAACGCACCATGCTGCGGCTGGCAGTCGCCATCCTCTTCTTTGCAAGTGCCGGCGCCTGGGCGGGCACCATCTTCAAGTGCAAGAATGCAGAAGGCGTCATGATGTACCAGGAAAAACCCTGCGCAAAAGAAGCCGAGTCCGTTTCTTCATGGTCGGCCACCTCCGTGATGTCCGTCGAAGTCGATCCCGATTCACCCGAAGCCGACAATACGCCACTGGTTCTTGGCCAAGGCAATGGCGGGCATTACTACATCGACGGCGCAGTAAACGACCACTACCTCAATTTCATGATTGATACCGGCGCCACGACCGTCGCGCTGCCGACCGCCATCGCCAGCAGCGCCGGGGTGAAATGCAAACAACGGATCATGATGAGAACCGGCAACGGGGTGACCGAGGGCTGTCTGGGGACGATACAGAAACTCAAATTCGGCAGTTTCACGCTGCGTTATGTCGACGCAGTGGTCATGCCCAACCTGGGCCAACCCCTGCTCGGCATGAACGTGCTCAAACAATTCCGCGTGGAGCATGACAACGGGCAGATGCGGTTGTCGAGGAAGTATTAGCAGCAACGTACCAAAAAATACACGGTTCGCAATTCACGCGTATCGCCGCTACGCCGCCTTAATCCATACTATTTTCCTCGGTTGTCTCAATAATAATCCATAGGCTGTTTGGACTATATCCCTACTCAGATTACGCATGTTAGAGTGCGGCTCCCGGCTGGAGCAGCGTTTGCTAGCCGTTTTGAAAGCATATATTTATAGGGGCACGAAATGGTTATGCGTCTGGTTTTGGCAGCACTCTTGAGCGCAGGTCTTGCGGCTTGTGGCGGTGGCGGAGGAGACAACCCATCCGGAGTAACCGGTCGTCAATGGACGTACATGGTGTACATGGGGGCGGACAATAATCTCTCTGATGCAGGCGCGGGCGATATCAATGAGATGGAAACAGTCGGATCGAACGACAACGTGGCCATCGTCGTACAGGCGGAATTCAGTTCGAAATACTCTCCAGGCCTGACTACTCCGGATACACGCCGTATCTATGTCCAGAATGATAACAATACGAACAGCGTCAATCTAACCGGCACCAGTCTCGGCAATGTGAACATGGGTGCCCCCGCCACCTTGGCGGCGTTTATCACCTGGGCAAAAGCGACCTATCCAGCTGAGCACTATGCGCTTGTCATATGGGATCACGGTTCAGGATGGAAGGCTAGGGAAGTAGCCGATCCCTTGCGCGGCGCTGTTCAGGACGAGACGAGCGGTTCTTTCATGAGCCTTCCCGATTTGGCAAAGGCAGTTGCCGATTCGGGCGTTCACCTCGACATCGTCAATTTTGACGCCTGCCTCATGGCCATGTATGAAGTTGCCTATGAATTCCGCGGCTTGACGGATTACATGGTCTTCTCCGAAGAGACCGAGCCCGGCGCGGGCGATCCCTATGACACCATCCTGTCCGCGCTGAAGCAGAATCCGACTATGAGCAGCCGCACGCTCGCCTCCACGATTGTCGATAAATACAACGATTACTATGCCCCCAACACGCGGGAATCGACAACCAAGTCTGCTGTCGACATGGCGCAGATCGACACGCTTGATGCGAAAATCGTAGCGCTGTCCACAGCTTTGGATTCGAGCACCAATGCCGTTGTCGCAGCAGCGCAGGCAAACACACGATTTTACACTTATGAATCAAATCACGATCTATTCCACTTTTGCCAATATCTGAGTACGAACTTGTCTGCCGGCACAGCCAAAACATTGTGTGATGAGATCGTAGCGATGAAGGGCAGCGTTGTCGTGAACAGCAAATACACCGGAAGCATGGCCAACTCACAAGGTCTTGCCATCTACATTCCGACTGCGGGACAGACAAACGCAGATGAACTGGCACAATATGCACTATTGAAAAGCAATCTTACGACACGGGCTCCGGCGACCGGTACATGGGGTGCTTATGTATCTGCCTTAACGACCGGCGGATCTGGTGGATATACCCCTGCCACAGGCAACTTTTCGGTATACATATCATGGACAAAACCCGACGGTTCTGCCTGCGATGCGGATTTGGATCTCTATATCAACGAACCCGATGGTCAATGGCATGCACCCTGGATGGGACAAACCTCACCCAACGGCTTCTTCTCGCAGGATTCAACTGATTCGGGTGAATCCAGCGAATATTATGTTACCAACGCACAAGTCATGTCCGGAGATTTCGATATCTTTGCTAATTTTTATGCAAATGGTTCAAGCTGCACTCAAGCTAGGGTTCATCTCTGGATTCTCGACTCAGTCACTTATGGTGACACAAACTGGCATGAGCCTTTTGCGGCGGTTGATCTGGATTTGTCGAATGACTATACGAGTGGATGCGCGACCTTTTCCTGCATGAATACCTATTCCGACTGGTGGTGGGCAGGGTGGATGACTCGGCTGTCTGGTGGAGGTGCACTCAGCGGCAACCAGGCATTGCCAAACCCCGGGAAGTCTATCAACCTTATGTTCAAACAGAAAAAAGATCTGCCCAGCAGATTGAATAAGTAGGGGAGTGAAATGAATATCACCAAACGACGCTGTTTCATTGCGATCATGTGTTGTGCGCCCCTGCTCGCTTGCTCCTCCGTCAACGGCGCGGCATCGTCGAAGCCGAAGGAAGAAGCAAAAGCCCCCGCGCTTCGCATCGACCAGACGGCTGGTGCGGCCACGATCAAACAGGTGATCGATAACGCCGCCCGCATGAACGACCAGCAGATCGAGTTGGCCGGTTCCTTCCGGGGCTGGAAAGGCTGCCCGTCTTCAGCGATGATCACGCGCAGCGACTGGGTGCTCGACGATGATTCGGGTTGTATCTACGTTTCCGGCGCCATGCCCGAGGGTGTTTCTCCTGAAAAAGCAGAAGGTGAGCATATTCGGGTCATCGGACGGGTAGTCGTTGATGCAAAAGGGAAGCCGGCAATCAAGGCTGATCGTCTGATTCGTCTGCCTAACTAACTGCACACTAATGGTATTTGTGCGTCGTCTGGCAGGCCGGGCTTTGGCCCGACCTGCCAGACGGCGTTCATATTGATCCGGCACAAATGCCCGGTTCGCTATTCGGCGCAAATTGCCGCCTTCCCGCACGGTTTCCTCTGTTGTTTCGATAACTAATATTCGGCTGTTCGGGCCATATCCCCGCGCGAAATGCGCATGCTAGAGTGCATCACTTCCGCTGGAGCAGCGTCAGCCAGCTAATAATCTAAGGGCACGAAATGGTTTTGCGCCTTGTCTTGGCAGTACTCGTGAGCGTAGGGCTTGCAGCTTGCGGTGGCGGCGGGGGCGAAACCGCGCGAACGACTCGGCTTGCTGCGCCGCCAAATGTGACAGCAGTGGTGGGCGACCGGTATTTGGCGATCTATGCGTCGGCCGATCCGAGCGCGACAGCGGTCAACATTTATTGGAAAGTCGGCACAGGTGTGAGCAAGGCCAATGGCACCAAAATGGAGGTGTCCAACGATCCGCAAATGCACACCGGGCTCACCAACGGCACAGAATACTGTTATGTGGTGACTGCGGTAGCGGGCGGGACCGAGAGTGGGGACTCGGCCGAATACTGCGCTACTCCGGTTGCAGTCGATACGGGCACGGATGATCCGCTGGTCGCTGACCAATGGCATTTGGAAAATCTTGCACAACGGGGCGCGAACTTCTCACCGCCAGGCTTGGCTGGCGAGGATATCAGGGTCAGGCCGGCTTGGGCGATTGCAAAGGGCGAAGGCGTGCGCATCGCCATTGTGGACAACGGGTTGGAGATTGGTCATGAAGACCTGGTCAGCAACATGGCGGCGAACGGGCAGAGCTTCAACTATGTCACATACTCTAGCGACCCGTCAGAAGCGGAGGATGACAGCGATCCCGGGAATGGTCACGGCACGAGTTGCGCCGGCATCGCTGCGGCGCGCGATTCAAACGGTCTGGGCGGGAGCGGTGTGGCGCCGCGCGCGACATTGCTGGGTTTCAATCTGCTGCAAAACTACACCACTCTAAATGTAATCAACGCGATGGGGCGCAGTACGGACGTGTCCAGCAACAGTTGGGGGTCGAATGACAATACCGGGCTGATAACCCCCAGCCCTTCCGGCTGGACCACTGCCATCGAAAGCGGGATTAACAATGGTCGCGGCGGCAAAGGCATCGTCTATACATGGGCTGGCGGAAACGGGAGGCTAGGTGATGCCAATTGCACTACTTGCATCGATGATTCCAACTACGATGGGCAGGCAAACTATCATGGCGTTATCGCCGTGGCAGCAGTCAACGATCGGGGCATGCAAGCCCGCTACGCCGAACCGGGCGCGAATTTGTGGGTTTCGGCGCCCGGTGGAGAGTGGTGTGTAGACAATTCCACTGGAATTGAGCATGCCATCACGACGGTGGATCGTACCGGCGCGTTGGGCCGCAATTCGGGTTCCACATCGGGCGATTACAGCACGACAGACAAATATACCCGATGCATGAACGGTACTTCCTCTGCCACACCGGGAGTAGCCGGTGTGGCGGCCTTGATGCTGGCAGCCAATTCGAATCTGACCTGGCGCGACGTCAAGATTATCCTGGCGAAAACGGCGCGCAAAAACGATGCTGCTGACGTTGCGGGCTGGGGTGTGACTGGCGGCACGACGGTGTACAACTTCAACCACAAGTACGGTTTCGGCGTGGTCAATGCGGACGCGGCGGTGACTGCGGCGGCGGGCTGGACGAATGTCCCGGCTCAAGTTATCTATCCGCCGGTTTCGCCGCTTGCAGCTACATCCGGCACCCCGATTCCGGACAACAACGCGACAGGTGTCTACAGCGACATTTCTGTCACAGGCAGCGGTATCACCAGTATCGAGTTTGTCGAAATCACTTTTACTTCGAGTCACAATTACTCGGGCGACCTGGATATCACGCTGACCAGTCCTAGTGGTACCGTTAGCCGATTGGCAACACAACATAAATGCTTGTCCGGTTGTATTGCGTATAACGGCTGGAGGTTCGGCAGCGCGCGTCACTTGGGAGAAGTCGCGGACGGAACCTGGAGACTCACGGTGAAAGATTTGGATCCTTTGGCTACGGGAACTTTCACGTCATGGGGGCTCAAGTTCTACGGCCATCATCCATGAGTGTTTGGAGAGAGGCCATGTTGGATTTAGCTGATTGAATTTAAGGAACGAACGCTATGAAAAATACGATTAATTTTGCGGCAATGGTGTTGGCGGCGGCGTTCGCAGGCGCGCTGTCTCTGCATGCGGCCGCTGCCGTCACTTCGAAGCAGGCTGCGGGCAAGTCCGGAGCGCAATTTACCCAGTCCTACACTTGGTACGACGGCAATCGCGAGCAGAGAGTCTGGCTGAATCCGCAGGCGGTGGCGGAATTCAATCCGGGCAAATTCAGCACACGCGAGGCAAGAAGTGCGGATGGCGCGGCCCAATTGCTGCCCATGAAGCGCAAGCAACGCGGGGTACGCATGTGGCGGATGAATAATATTGAGGGCAAGGCGGTGCACGGCTTGGCGACGCGCAATCCGGCGGGGAAATATTCGCCGGTATTTCATGACGGTGCCAGCAGCAGCGACCACATGCGCGCCTTGCCGGGCAATATCATCGTTTACCTGAACCCGACCTGGGATGCGGCGACGGTGAACAGTTGGATCAAGAAGCGCAATCTGGAAGTGGCGGAAAAGCTGGAGATGGGCCCCAACATCTATGTCATTAAAACCGCACCGGGACTGGAAGCGTTGACCACTGCCAATGAGATTTATTTGTCCGGAGAAGTGGCTGCCGCTTTCCCGAACTGGTGGGAAGAAGTTTCCACGCGCTGATTGCAATGCCTGCCGCTGCGCACTCGCGCAGCGGCAGATTACTTAGGCCTTCGGCACGAACGTGAACACGTCCGAGTAGAGCGCGTCGTTGGGCAAGCCGCGCTGGGTGGTGAATTCGCGATGGGCTGCTTCCACCACCACGGGCGCGCCGCAGGCGTAGACCACGTAGTTAGACAAATCCTTGAAATCGTCCAGCACGGCCTGATGCACAAAGCCGGTGCGACCGCTCCACGCTTCGTCCGAAACGACGGCGGTGAACTTGATGCCCTGAGCTTCCCATTCCTTCACCTTGTCCAGCATGTAAAGGTCGGACTGTTTACGCACGCCCCAGTAGAAATGCATCTCGCGCTTGAAGCCGATATGCAGCGCATGCTCGATGATGGATTTCACGGGTGCGAAGCCGGTGCCGCTGGCCACGAAGACGATGGGATTGGGCAGGTCTTCGTGCAGGAAGAACGTGCCCAGCGGGCCTTTGATGCGCAGGATGTCGCGCTCTTTCATTTCGGTGAACACGTGGTTGGTGAAGGTGCCGCCCGCGATGTTGCGCACGTGCAGTTCCAGCAGTTCGTCGTTGTGCTCCGAATTGGCGAGCGAGAAGCTGCGCGGCTTGCCTTCCTTCTGCAGGATGTCGATGTATTGGCCGGAAAGGAATTGCAGGCGCTCGTTGGTGGGCAGCTTGAGGTACAACGCCATCACGTCCTCGGACAGGCGCACCATCTTTTCCACGCGGCAGGGCAGGGTTTTCACGATGATTTCCTGCGCGGTCGTCACTTCATGGCTTTCGAGGATCAGGTCGGTGAGCGGCTTGGCGCAGCAGAACAGGGTCATGCCGGCGGCCTTTTCTTCGTCGCTTAGCGCAAACGCCTGGGCTTTGCCGTGATCCACCGCGCCCTGCACGACCTTGCCCTTGCAAACCCCGCATGCGCCGTCGCGGCAGCTATAGGGCAGCGTGATGCCATGCTCCAGAGCCGCAGCCAGAATGGTCTCGTTCTTGCCGACGGGGAAAGTGTGGTTGGTGGGTTGCAGTGTGGCTTTGAAGCTCATGGCGCTGTCCGGTCGAATAAAGGCGGCGATTTTAACGCATAATCGGGGCATGAAACGACTGCTCATCACAGGCTGCGGGGACATCGCGCGGCGCGTCATTCCCCTGCTCGGGCGGCGATTCCGCATCTACGCGCTGATACGAAACGAGGCGCAACGCGAGGAATTGCGCGCGCTGGGCGTCATGCCAATCATTGGTGATCTGGACAGTCGCAAGCAAATGTCGCGCATAGCCGGTCTGGCGGATGTCGTGCTGCATCTTGCGCCGCCGCCGAATGCCGGCACATGCGATACGCGCACGCGCCACCTGCTTGCGGCGCTGTCGCGCGGGAGATTGCCCGGACAGCTCATCTACATTAGCACCAGCGGCGTGTACGGTGATTGTGCCGGCGCAAGGGTGGACGAAACGCGCCGACTGAATCCGCAATCGGCGCGGGCGCAGCGCCGCGTGAATGCCGAGTCCCAGATTCGCGCCTGGGCGCGGCGCAACGGGGTGCGTGCGGGCATTTTGCGGGTGCCCGGCATATATGCTGAGGACCGATTGCCGCTGCAGCGCCTGCGTGCAGGCACGCCCGCCATCGTGGCGGAGGAAGATAGCTACACCAACCATGTTCATGCGGAAGATCTGGCGCGCATCATCGTCGCGGCATTGCGACACGGGTTGCCGAATCGCGTGTATCACGCCAGCGACGACGGCGAAATGAAAATGGGCGATTACTTCGATGCGGTGGCGGATGCGCACCATTTGCCGCGTCCGGGGCGCATCTCGCGTGCCGAGGCGCAGCGGGTGTTGCCGGAATCGTTGCTGTCGTTTTTGAATGAATCGCGGCGGTTGGGCAACGGACGCATGAAAAAGGAGCTGAAAGTGAGGTTGAACTTCCAATCTGTCGCAGATTTGATTCAGTTTGTATAGCTTTTTCGGAGGTAAAATTGCCGCCACGTAATACTTTATTATGTGACTGATCAATTAGTTATTGTTTGTTTTGCTCCCTGCCGACAAAAAATAACCACGACCTGTACCTTAGTACAATTGTTCGCCCACCGCATTGTTGGTCAAATGTCCCAGCAGAAAGTTAATGGGATTTCTTCGTTTGATAACTAACAACACATAAAGGGTGACGATAATGATCAAGAACAACAAATTTCGCGGCTTGGCCGCAGCGGCTGCAGTAGCAGCGCTTTTCACCGCTCAGCCTGCAGCGGCAGCTACGGTTACAATCGACGGTTGGTGGGGTGGGGCGGCGGCAGTCGGCATTGTTAACACCGGTACTGGTGGATCAGTCAATGAGAATGTTTATGCCGGCGGTTTTAATACATTCATCAATGGGAATAGCATTCAATCGTTCTGCGTCGATATTTTTAACAGTTTTGAATTTATCGCAACCTCCACCAGCACTCCGTCTTCTCAAACTTCGCTGGTCAGTGCGCAGGCAGCGGAGGACTTGGGTCGTCTGTACACGAACCATCATAACGAAATCGCCGCACATGGCAACAACAGTGTAAATGAAGCGGCTTTTCAATTGGCCGTCTGGGAGATCGTAAACGAGCAAGCCCCTGATCTGACATATGATCTCGGCGGCGGCACTTTCTTGGCCAATGGGTTGACGAACTGGGCAAATTCGGTTGCCAGCGTGTCTTTGGCTCAAACATGGTTGACCGAACTGAGCTTTACTTCGCCAAGCGCTTACAACGCTACTATCTGGACAGTGCAAAGTATGTCAACCGACACCGGTTGGGCTCAGGACGTCGTGACCTTCACGTCGGTTCCCGAACCCGAAACCTACGCCATGATGCTGGTTGGTCTGGGCCTGCTGGGTTTCTCGGCACGTCGCAAGAGCCAGTTCTAAGTTCTAAGATTGAAGGAGTAGTACTTTTAAAACCCCGCCCGTGTGGCGGGGTTTTTTTTCGTCAATTTCCGGAAAGCCGGCGCATCTGCAAGCCGCTCAAACAGGCTTCCTGGTCCACACCGCCTCCAGCAAGCGGTCCCGCTTGTCTTCCGGCACGCGCTGCATGAACGAACAATCTAGCGTATGCACCGTAATGCCGCGGTCGCGCGTAATGTAGCCGACGATGGCGTGCGGCGCTTCCGGCTTGCAGCACTTCGCCATGCGTATCATCAGGTTGTCCACGCCTTCGATCAGCACACCGGTTGAGGATGGGCGCTGCGCGGCGGGCCGGGCGGCGGCCGGTTTGGCAACGATGGCCCGGGTTGGCATTTCCTTCTGGACGGCGAGTGCAATGCGGGCCGCAGTGATCTCGCTGCGGCCGAGCGCGGCCAGCAGGTCGTCCAGTTTGTTGAAGTGCAGGCGTTGCGCGAGTTTTTCCTGGTTGATGTCGGTCACGCCGATGCGGTGCAACTCGCGGTCAAGCAGCATGCGCCCCTGCGCGATGCTGTCGTCGAGGTTCTGCTCTGAGAACCAGCGCCGCACTTTGGCGCGGGCGCGCGCGCTTTTCAGGAAGCCCAGTTTCGGGCTCAGCCAGTCGCGGCTCGGCCCGCCCTGTTTGGTGGTGAGTATCTCAACTCGCTGTCCGTTCTGCAGCTTGGTGTTGAGCGGCACGATGCTGCCGTCCAGTTTGGCGCCGCGCGTGCGGTGTCCGAGGTCGGTGTGCACCACGTAGGCAAAATCCACCGGCGTTGCGCCCACGGGCAGGTCGATTACCTTGCCTTGCGGGGTCAGCACATACACGCGATCCTGCAGCACTTCGTTCTTGAATTGTTCCTGCAGCCCGTTGTCGGCCAGCTCGGCTTTCCACTCGAGGATCTGGCGCAGCCAGGCGATTTTCTCGTCCACGCTGTTTTCGGATTTCTTGTTCTCCTTGTAGCGCCAGTGCGCCGCCACGCCGAGTTCGGAATCGTGGTGCATCTGCTTTGTGCGTATCTGCACTTCCACGGGCAGTTCGCGCGGGCCGAGCACGGCGGTGTGCAGCGAACGGTAGCCGTTGGATTTGGGGCGCGCGATGTAGTCGTCGAACTCTTTCTGGATCGGCGTCCACAATTCATGCACGATGGAGAGCGTTGCATAGCATTGCTCGATATCTTCCACAAGAACACGCACCGCCCGCACATCGTAGAGCTGGTCGAAGTCCAGATGCTTGCGCTTCATCTTGTTGATGATGCTGTAGATGTGCTTCGGGCGTCCGCTCACTTCGCCCTTGATGCCGGCCGATTCCAGCTTTTGCTGCAGCTGTGCCAGCACGTTGCTGATGTACTGCTCCCGGTCCACGCGCCGCTCGTCGAGCAGCTTGGCGATCTGTTTGTAGAGCGCGGGCTCCAGATAGCGCGTGGACAGGTCTTCCAGTTCCCATTTGATCTGCCACACTCCGAGGCGGTTGGCTAGCGGTGCGAAGATGCTTTGCGTTTCCTGCGCGATCTGTTGCTGCTGCTCGGCAGGCGCGCCGGAGAGGTTGCGCAGGGTTTGTGTGCGCTCGGCGAGCTTGATCAGCACCACGCGGATGTCTTCCACCATTGCCAGTAGCATCTGGCGCAGGCTTTCGATCTGCTGCGCTGTTTCGTCCTTGTCCTTGGGGGTCGGAACGCGCACTTCGCTGAACTGGCGTATCTGTTCCATGCGCGAAATGCCTTCGACCAGGCCGGTCACGCTGCGGCCGAAGCGCTCGGTGAGCACTTCGGCCCAGTCGTCCAGGTAGTTCGGTACGGCATGCAGCGCGGTGGCCGCAATGGTCTCGTGATCCATGTGCAGGCCGAGCAGGATGGACGCCGAGCCGAGTGCGTGCTGCAGCAAGGGCGTGCCGGTGATGTCGGTTTTTTCGTGGTAAAGCGGCGCAGCAAGTTCGCACGCGCGGCGTATCACGTCGATTTCGGCCGGGGCGTAAACCCCGGATAACGCGCCCAGCCAGCGCTGGATGTCGGCGCTATCCTGCCCGGCTAGCGGGGGGAATTGGTGCTGTATCGAGACCATTATGTAGGGTGGGCACGATTATGTGCCCACGCGGTTAGTGCATGGAATTTCCGCGTGCGCAGTGCGAACGGGGAATGGTGCAGCCGTTGGGAACCCGACGTCCTCCCCCGCGTGGGCACCAAAAACGTGCCCACCTTACGCGGCTTCATTTGAGTCATATTAGTTTGCGTTGCTGATTTGAACCAGTTGCGCCAGCTTGGCTTTGGCCGCGCCGCTGGCGATGACTTCAGCCGCCTTCTTCACGCCCAGCGCCAGAGTCTCTGCCAATCCGGCCGCATAGATCGCCGCACCCGCGTTGAGCAGCACGATGTCGCGCGCAGCACCCGTCTGGTTGTCGAGTACGCCGAGCAGCATGGCTTTGGCATCTGCCGCGTTGCCGACGCGGATGGAATCCAGCGGCGCAGTCTGCAGGCCGAACGTCTCGGGGGTGACGGTGTATTCCTCCACCTGTCCGTTCTTCAATTCAGCGACGTAGCTCGGGCCGCTGATGGTGATCTCGTCCAGACCGTCACTGCCGTGAACGATCAGTACATGGCGGCTGCCGAGGCGTTGCAGCACGCGTGCCTGGATGCCGACCAGGTCGGGGTGGAATACGCCCATTACCTGATTCTCGGCGCCTGCGGGGTTGGTGAGCGGGCCCAGCACGTTGAACAGGGTGCGCACGCCCAGTTCCTTGCGCACGGGGGCGGCATGCTTCATCGCGCCGTGAAAGTTGGGCGCAAACATGAAGCCGATGCCGATCGAATCGATGCTGTGTCCCACCTGTTCCGGTGTCAGGTTGAGGTTGACGCCCAGCGCTTCCAGCACGTCCGCCGAGCCGCAGGTCGACGACACCGAACGCCCGCCGTGCTTGGCCACGCGCGCACCCGCAGCCGCCGCAACCAGTGCGCTCGCGGTAGAGACGTTGAAGGTGTGCGCCGCATCGCCGCCGGTGCCGCAGGTGTCCACCAGATGATCGCGTTTGGTGACCGGCACCTTGGTGGCGAACTCGCGCATCACAAAAGCCGCAGCGGATATCTCGCCTATCGTTTCTTTTTTTACGCGCAGCCCGACGAGAATGGCCGCGATCATGGTCGGCGTGACTTCGCCGCTCATGATTTTCCGCATCAGCGACAGCATTTCGTCGTAAAAAATCTCGCGTTGTTCGATCAAACGTACCAGGGCTTGTTGCGGCGTGATCATGGTTATTTTTTCCCTTCCAGAAAATTCTTCAGCATGTCGTGTCCATGCTCGGTGAGGATGGACTCGGGATGAAATTGCACGCCGTGCACGGCGATTGTCTTGTGGCGCACGCCCATGATCTCGCCGTCGTCGGTCCACGCGGTGATCTCCAGGCACTCCGGCAGCGTTTCGCGCTCGATCACCAGCGAATGGTAGCGCGTGGCGGTGAAAGGATTGGGCAGGCCCGTGAATACGCTGTTGCTGTTGTGGTGAATCTGCGAGGTCTTGCCGTGCATCAGCGTCTTGGCGTGGATGATCTTGCCGCCAAAGGCCTGGCCTATGCTCTGGTGGCCCAGGCAGACGCCGAGCAGTGGAATCTTGCCTGCAAAATGTTTGATCGCTGCCACCGACACGCCCGCTTCGTTCGGCGTGCAGGGGCCGGGTGAAACGACGATGTGCTGCGGGTTCAGAGCGGCTATTTGCTCCACGCCGATCTCGTCGTTGCGGCGTACCACCACATCCGCGCCGAGTTCGGCGAAATACTGTACCAGGTTGTAGGTAAATGAATCGTAATTGTCGATCATTAACAGCATGTTTTTTCCTAAACTAAAGGTGTTTTGCACGAGCCGATTGTTGCGATTGGTGGCAAAATGGCAGCAACAAAAAAATATATCCGGGACAGGGGCGATTCTCCCCTAAAACCGGCCTCAGGAAAACTGATCTGTAGAGTAGGGCGGCCAAAAGCCGCTGCAAGGGACAGAACAGTCGAATGGGAATAGGCGGAGCGAGAGCATGAGAGTTGTAGATGTGACGCTTGGCGAGCTGATGAGCGCCAAGGTGCGCGCGGTCGCCCCCGACATGAGTCTGGGCGAAGCGGCGCAACTGATGAGTTATCCCCCGGTCTCCTGTCTGGTGGTGCGTCAGCACGGCCGTTTGCTCGGCATACTGACCGAACACGATCTGGTGACGCTGCTGCATGTCCGCGCCGCCCCCGCCACCCCCGTTTCCGAAATCATGACCTCGCCGGTGATCACCGCGCAGGCAAGTGATACCTTTCGTGACGGCCTGCTGCTCATGCGCCAGTATGCCCTGCATCACCTGATCGTGATCGACGCCGCGGGCGAGGTGATCGGTGTGATCAGCGAGAGCGACATGCGCCGCCACCTTGGCTTCGGCATCGTCGGCAAGATGCAGAATCTGCTCACGGCGATGGATAGACGCTCCCCCAAGTTTCCGCCCGACACGCCGGTGTCCACGGCCTTGCGCCACATGGTCTACGAACGCTGGGACTATGTGGTGGTCACGCAGGACGGGATGCCGCTCGGCATTTTCACCGAGCGCGACGTGCCGCGCATGATGCGCGACCAGGCGGACGTGTCGGAACTGACGCTGCGCGAGGTGATGAGTCCGCAGTTGACGACGGTTGCGGTGGGCACCAACTTGCTCGATGCCATCGTGACGATGACGGAGGCGCGCCTGCGCCATCTGGTGGTAGTCGACGACGGGGGGCGCTATTTCGGCGTGATCAGCCAGCACGGCCTGTTCGAGCGCATCGGCCTGGAGCTCATCGGCGACAGCATGCATGAACTGGAAGCACTGCGTGCAGAGCGCAAGCTTGCCGAACAGGAATTGCGCGAGCGCGAAGAGATGTACAGCACGCTGGTCAACCAGGCGGCGGATGCCATCGTGCTGATCGACGCCGAGACGCTGGGTTTTGCGGAATTCAACGCGGTTGCGCACGAGGGCCTGGGCTATACGCGCGAGGAATTTGCCGCGCTGACGCTGTCCGAATTGCAGACGGGGCAGACGCACGAACAATTGCACAAACGCGTGCAGCAGTTGCTGGACATAGACGGCAGCAGCTTTCTGGAAGTCGTGCACCGGCGCAAGGACGGTTCGGTGCGCATGGCCCAGGCGAGCAGCCGTTCGGTGAAGATAGGCGACAAGGGCTATTTGCTGGCGATCTGGCGCGACATCACCGAGCGCAAGCAGGCGGACGAGCAACTCAAACTGGCCGCCAGCGTGTTCCACGACGCGAGCGAGGGCATCCTGATCACCGATGCGCAGGGCACGATCATCAACGTCAACCGAGCATTTGCCGAAATCACCGGTTACCAGCGCGAGGAAATGGTCGGCCGCACGCCGCGCGTGCTCAAGTCCGGCCGCCATGACGGCGAGTTCTACACCCGGCTGTGGCAGCAACTGTTGCTGACGGACCATTGGTCGGGTGAACTGTGGAACCGGCGCAAGAACGGCGACGAATATGCGCAGCAGCTCAGCATCTCGGCGGTGAAGGACACGAGCGGCAAGATCACGCACTACGTCGGCATTTTTACCGACATCACCGAACACAAGCAGCAGCGGGAGCAAATCGAAAGTCTGGCCTATTACGACGCGTTGACCCGATTGCCCAACCGCGTGCTGCTGGCGGACCGTATGCGGCAGGCGCTTGCGCGGGCCGATCGCATGAACAAGAGTGTTGCCGTGTGCTATCTGGATCTGGACGGTTTCAAGCCGATCAACGACCGCTACGGGCACAAGGCGGGCGACAGCGTGCTGACGGAAATATCCAGACGTCTGCAGGAGTTCGTCCGCGCCGAAGACACCGTCGCCCGCCTGGGCGGCGACGAATTCGTGCTGTTGCTGACCGATCTGGACAGCGAGCAGGAAAGCGATCCGGTATTGGCGCGCGTGCTGGAAATCGTGACCCAGCCCTGCGCATTGCCCAGCGGCGCAGAAGTGAGCGTTTCCGCCAGCGTCGGCGTCACCTTCTATCCGGCCGACCACAACGATACCGATGTGCTGCTGCGCCATGCCGACCAGGCGATGTATCAGGCCAAGCAATTGGGGCGCAACCGCATGCATCACTTCGATCCCAAGTACGACCAGCAGACCAAATTGCTGCGCGAATTGAGAACCAAAGTGCACGCCGCGTTGGCAATGGGCGATTTCGTGCTGTATTGGCAGCCCAAAGTGGAGTTGACGCATGGACATGTGGTGGGCGCCGAGGCGCTGCTGCGCTGGAAACAGGCGGACGGCTCCATCATGCCGCCTGGCCTGTTCCTGCCGCAGTTGGAAAACGACGACCTCATCGTCGATATCGGCGACTACGTCATCAGGGAAGCAGTCGCCACGCTAAACCGCTGGCACGAGATGGGACTGGGCTTGACCGCCAGCATCAACGTCGCCGCGCGCCAAATGTTGGCGCCCGCTTTCATGGTCAAACTGACCGAGGCACTGACGGGACGTGCCGACATCGCCCGGCATCTGGAACTGGAAATTCTGGAAACGGCCGCACTCGAAGACCTGGACAAGGTGAAGCGCCTGATCAACGAATGCCGGGAGCTGGGCATCAGCACGGCGCTGGACGATTTCGGCACGGGTTATTCGTCGATGACCTACTTCCGTCACCTGCCGGTGGACACGGTCAAGATCGACCAGTCGTTCGTGCGCGACATGCTGGAAAACGCCGACGACCTGGCCATCGTGCAAGGCATCCTGGGGTTGACCAAAGCCTTCGGCAAGACCTCGGTGGCGGAAGGTGTCGAGTTGATCGAACACCTCGCTGTGCTGCAGAACATGGGCTGCGACATGGCCCAGGGTTACGCCATCGGCCATCCCATGCCGGAGCACGAGTTCCTGCGCTGGCTGGACAACTACAAACCGGATACAACCTGGGGAGCAACCCTGGAAATGAATTTCTAGTTTAGCGGTGCGCCCGGGCATCCAGCCCGTCCAGCACCATCTCTGCCGCGCGCAGCACGGCGCGCGCCTTGTTCTGCGTCTCCTGCCATTCGCTTTCGGGTACCGAGTCGGCGACGATGCCGGCGCCGGCCTGCACATACAGCGTCTTGTCTTTCACCACAGCGGTGCGCAGCGCGATGGCGACATCCATGTCGCCGTTGAAGCCGAGGTAGCCGACCGCGCCTGCGTAGATGCCGCGTTTGCTGGGTTCCAGTTCGTCAATGATCTCCATTGCGCGCACTTTGGCGGCGCCGCTTACCGTGCCGGCGGGGAAGGTGGCCTTGAGCACGTCCATCGCACTCAGTCCTTCTTTCAGTTTTGCCTCGACGTTGGAGACGATGTGCATCACATGCGAATAGCGCTCGATCACCATCTTGTCGGTGAGCTTCACGGTGCCGCTCTGCGCCACGCGGCCAATGTCGTTGCGGCCCAGGTCGATCAACATCAGGTGTTCGGCCAGCTCTTTCGGGTCGGCCAGCAATTCTTCCGCCAACTCGGCATCTTTCTGCTGCGTTTTACCGCGCGGGCGCGTGCCGGCGATGGGGCGCACGGTGACATCATCTCCTTCCAGTCGCACCAATATCTCCGGTGAGGAGCCGACCACGTGATGGTCGCCCATGTCGTAATAGAACATGTAGGGCGAGGGATTGATGCTGCGCAACGCTCGGTACAGCGACAAAGGCTGCGCGGGGAAGGGCTGCGACATGCGCTGCGACAGCACGACCTGCATGATGTCGCCGTCGAAAATGTATTGCCGGGATTTTTCCACTGCGGCCTTGAACGCGGCTTCGCCGAATTCCGATTTCGCCTCGAAGCGGCGCGTCTGCGGCGCATCGGGAATCTGCACCGGCTGGCGCAGGGCGCGCTGCAGCGTGTACAGGCGTTTCAGTGCAGTCTCGTAGGCGTCGGCATGCGCGGGATCGGCGTACACGATGAAGGTCAGCTTGCCGCTCAGGTTGTCGATCACCGCCAGTTGTTCGGTGAGCATCAACAGGATATCGGGCGTGCCGATGATGTCCTTCTTGGAAGTTTTGGCGAGGCGCGGCTCGATGTAGCGCACCGTGTCGTAGCCGAAGTAGCCGGCCAGGCCGCCGGTAAAACGCGGCAGGCCGGACAGCGGGGCGACTTTGAAGCGCGACTGGTATTCCTCGATGTAGTCCAGCGGATTGGCGACTTCCTGCGCGGTTTCACCTTCGGGGGTGGTCAGCGTGACTTGTTTGCCGCGCACCGTAATGCGCGTGGACGCCGGCAGGCCGATGAAGGAATAGCGCCCGAAACGCTCGCCGCCCTGCACCGATTCCAGCAGGTAAGAATACGGCTGGTTGGCAAGCTTGAGGTATAGCGACAGCGGCGTATCGAGATCGGCAAAGGTCTCAACCGCGAGCGGAATGCGGTTGTAGCCCTGTTTGGCGAGTGCGTTGAATTCTTGTTCGGTGATGGGAGACAGCATGATTAACCTCCTGAGTCGTTGTAGGGCCCAATAACCAACGGGCATTGCGCCTTATGTTTTGTGCAATGCGCTTTCGCTTATTGCACCCTACAAAAGCATCAGCACCATCGCCAACTGAGGAGGTTGTTCGGTTTCATATTCAAACGTGTTCAATGAGTTTTAATGCGCCGGCCAGATCGGGTATCACTGCATCCAGATCCAGGCCGTCCACCGGTTTGCCGTGATTATAACCATAAGGCACGCAGAATACCGGGCAGCCGGCAGCGCGCGCGGCAAGCGTGTCGCTCAGCGAGTCGCCTATCATCAGCATGTTTTCCACGGGCACGCCGAAAAACTTCGCGCTGTGCAGCAGCGGCAGCGGGTGCGGCTTTTTTTCGGACAGGGTATCGCCGGACACCACGATGCTGAAGTAGGGCGCAAGTCCGCTGCTTTTCAACAGCGGCTCGGTGAAGCGCTCGGCCTTGTTGGTGATGCAGCCGAGTTTGAAACCGGCGGCCTGCATTGCCTGCAAGGCGGTCACGACGCCGGGGTAAGGTTTGCTGTGCAACAACAGTTCGCGGTAGTGGCGGTCGAATACGGGCACCGCCTTGTCGAACAGGGCAGCATCCGGTTCGGCATGCATGTCGCCGGTCAGCGCGCGTTTCACCAACCACGAGATACCGTTGCCGATATAGCTACCCAGCAAGTCTTGCGACACGGCCGGACGGCCCAGGTCGCGCAACATGCGGTTCGCCGCCTCCGCCAACTCCGGCGCGCTGTGCAGCAGCGTGCCATCGAGGTCGATGACAATGGCGGAGACGGGGAGCGGGAATTGTTTGAACGACATTACTTGCCGACTTTTGCCAACTCCGCGCGCAGTTCGGCGATGATGGTGTTGTAGTGGTTCTTGTCCTTGTCGTTCTTTTTGCCGAACACAGCGGAGCCGGCGACGAAGGTGTCCACACCGGCTTCAGCCACTTCTTTGATGTTGGCCGGGCCCACGCCGCCGTCGATCTCCAGACGACAGTTGTACTTGCCTGCGTCTATCATCTTGCGCACGGCGCGTGCTTTATCCAGCACGTGGGGAATGAACTTCTGGCCGCCGAACCCGGGGTTCACCGACATCAGCAGCACCATGTCCAGCTTGGGCAATGTGTATTGCAGGATGTCCAGCGGGGTGGCGGGATTGAACACCAGACCGGCCTTGCAGCCGCTTTCCTTGATCAGGCCGATGGTGCGGTCGATGTGCTCGGACGCTTCCGGATGGAAGGTGATGTAAGTCGCG